>JBKHDE010000004.1:0-58755 GCA_046541495.1 Desulfococcaceae bacterium | reverse complement strand
ATGGGGGGCGAATCGGATTCGGGCCCCGTTTTTCCCTCGGTTTCCAGCCCCAGAAGGGCGGCCAGAGAATAAAGCGGAATCAGCGATTCCCCGATTCGAAGGGCGGGCCGGGGCCGGTGAATCCATTGACCGGGCTCCACCCGTATGATCTCCCGAATCTCATTGAGGGAAAGGGCGAAGCGCCGGTTTCCCACCGTGAACAGCAGGGCCCGGACCGCCGCCAGGGTGAGGGGAATCCGGATGGTGAATCGGGTTCCCTTGCCCGGCCAGGACGCCACCCGAACCGTGCCCTTGAGGGCCTGTATATTCTCCCGAACCACGTCCATGCCCACCCCTCGGCCGGAGACCTCGCTGATGGCGTCCCGGGTGCTGAAGCCGGGCTTGAAGATCAGGGCCGCCAGGGCCTCTTCGGTGATCTCCCGGTCCGGATTCAGCAGCCCCGCTTTGATCGCTTTGCGTCGAATCACCGGATAATCGAGCCCGGCCCCGTCGTCGGAGATGCGGATCACCACCTGATTTCCTTCCCGGTCGGCCGAGATTTCCAAGGTGGCGGTCGCCGGTTTTCCGGCCTGTTCCCGATCTTGAGGGAATTCGATTCCGTGGTCGGCCGCGTTGCGCAAGAGATGCATCAGCGGGTCGGTGATTTTATCCCAGACCAGCCGATCCAGTTCGATTTCTTCGCCGATGATCGACAGCCGAATCTGTTTTCCCAGGATTTTCGAGACTTCCCGAATGGTCCGCCGAAGCTTGTTGGTGAGGGTCGACATGGGGAGCATTCGAATCTGCATCATCTTGTCCTGGAGTTCGCTCAGGACGACCCGCTGCCGGTTGAGATGGCCGTCGAATTCCCCGTGAAGATGGGTCAGGCGGTTATAGCCGGCCCCCACCTCGATGGCCGATTCGTTGAGGTGGCGAATGATCCGGCTCAGTTCCGAGTAGCGGTCCAGCTCCAGATCGTCGAAATCATCGAAATCCCCGAGCGGGCCTGGGGCGGCGGTTGCAGCCGCCGCGACCGTACTTTGGGACAATCCGCCCAATGCTTTCACCTCGAATCCCACCTCCAGGTCCCGGGCCAGCTCCCGAATCCGTTTTCGGGCGGTTTCCAGTTCGGCGATTTCGTGGGTCAGCCGGGTCATCTGCTGTTCAAACCCGCTGGCGGCGATCATGAGTTCGCCCAGAAGGTTGACCAGTTCGTCTACCCGATCGGAGCCCACCCGCAGGGTCTGCTGTTTGGAAAAGAGATCGATACCGGCCTCATCGGGTTCCCGGCAGACGGGTTCCGCCGACGGGGGGGCGGTCGGCGGCGCTGGGGGGGCCGCGTCGGGCGGCTGTTCGGATCCCGGCGCCGCTGCCGCCCCGGCGCCGATGAGGGTGGTGAATCGGTTTTGAAGCAGGCGGGTTTTCGGGGTCTGGGGATCCACCGGATCGGCGATGATGGCGGCCAGAAGGTCTCCGGATTCGGTCAACACCTCCAGAATATCGGGGTCGATGGTGGAAGCCCCTTCGTAGAGCCAATCCAGAAAATCTTCCATGGTATGGCCCCAGGCCGAAACGGTCGGAAGCCCGATCACCGCGGCCGATCCCTTGATGGTATGCACATAGCGGCGAATCTGCCGAACGATCTCTTTCTGATCGGCCGTCATCGGGGCGGGCTCGGTAACTTGGCTTTCCAGGATCTGAAGGGATCGATCCAGGTCTTCCATGTGTTCTTTGGCCTCTTCAAAGAAACTGTCCAGAAGCTCCGGGTGAATATCGGACAACCGGACCTCGGGAAGCGGTTCCGCCTCCGTTTGCGCGGAAGCGGAGGTCTGCGGTGCTTCGGGATCGGTTCGGGGGTCGAAGTCGGGCGTATTCGGTTCTTCGCCCGGTTCCCCGGTCGGTTTCTCTTCCGGAACCGGTTCACCGATTCCGCCGCCTTCGATTTCGGGGACCCCCTTCAAAAGTGCGGTGATGGCCGCTTCGTCTTCTTCGATGGGAAGTTTCCGCAAACGGCGGTAGGCCAGGGCGGTTTCCCGGACCTTTTCCCGGGAAGCCACCCCCTGGTCCAGGAGCTCTGAGCAGTAATCGCGAAACCGGCCGACGGTGAATTCCATCGTCTGAAGGGTTTCATTCGAAAATGCCAGTTTTCCGCTGAGGATATCGGTCAGGGCGGCCTCCATCTGAAGGGCGATGTTGCTGAGCCCCGGAATGCCAACCATCATGGAGGCGCCTTTGATGGTATGCACCAGCCGGTGCATTTCTTCGAGCACCTCGGGCTGGTCGGGATTTTCTTTGAGCGAGATCAGTCCCTCGGTCAGGGTGGGTAAATAGGTGCGGACCTCCTCCACATATCCCTGAATGATCTCGTTCATGCTCATCGGCCGCCCCCTTGTTTTTCGAAGCCGACCATTCCGGAAGGGGGATTCTCGAAAACAGCGGCGGGGATTATCAGTGGACCGGGGTGGTGATCCGGCGGATTATGGATCATCTTTTCGGGCAAGGCACGATCCTGATTTCGATGGGGCTAATGGGAATCAAAGACGTTCATGCGGGATGAGGAGAGCAGTTTTTCCGCGTCGAGGATGTTGAGGACGGCGCCGTCCGCCATCGGCAGGGTGTTGGAAATATAAGCGGTCCAGGCCGGCCTGTCGTCATCCCGGCCGGTATGGAGCGGGTCCTGATCCGGAAAGCCGGCCGAGTCGAGAGAGAAAATGCCGAGAATGCGGTCCACGACGATGCCCACCTTCATCTCCGGTGTGTGGAGTACGATGAACCGCCGGTCCCGCCGGGGTTCGGCTGCGGGAATTTCAAAAAAGGCTTTGAGGTCCACCATGGAGATGATCTCCCCCCGAATATTGCTCACCCCCAGAACCCAGCCCGGCAGGTTCGGAAGGGGCGTGATCACCGGTTGCCGGCCGATTTCCAGTGCCTTGGGCAGCGGAACCGCCAGCAGAAGGTCGTCCATCATGAACTTGATCAACTGGACCTCGTCTCGGTGAGCCGATGCCATGCCGTCCTTCAACTGCTCCCGAACCGGATCCTCGGCGGTGAGGCCCCGGTTGATCACGGTGATCAGTTCTTCGATGGTTTGGTTCGTCATTGAACCGGGCGTCATGCCGCTTCTCCGAGAAGCCGGGCGACTCCGGTTACCAACTCCTCATCGGTGAAGGGCTTGGTGATATAGAGATCGGCCCCCTGGCGTTCCCCCCAGAATTTATCGCTCTCCTGGTCCTTGCTGGAAATCAGGATCACCTTGATGTCTTTGTACAGGGGTGAGATCTTGATGTCCCGGCATACCCGAAACCCGTTTTTTTTGGGCATGATGACATCCAGAACCACCAGGTCCGGTTTTTCAGACGCCACCTTGTCGAGGGCTTCTTCCCCGTCCCTGGCGGTGACGATCTCATATCCGCGGGACATGAGCGGATCACTCATGAGTTTCAGTTGGGTGGGGCTGTCATCCACGACCAACACTTTTTTGTTGCTCATGTCTTTCCTCCCTTTATCCGTCGGTGGATTTCATCGGGCATATCGGTCAGGACTCGGGTTCGGGATTCAGATGCCGTTCGATGGTCCGGACAAGCACATTCGGGTCGAAGGGTTTGGTCAGATAGGCGGTGGAGCCGGCCAGTTTTCCCTTCATCTTGTTCATGAAGCCGTCCCGGCTGGTCAGCATGATCACCGGAATGTCCTTGAACACCGCATTGCTTTTAATGATGGACAGAATCTTATAGCCGTCCATCTTGGGCAGGATGATATCCAGCAGGATCAGATCCGGCTTTTCTTCGTTCAACCGGCTGAGGGCCTCCAGGCCGTCCCGGGCCTCGATAATGTCGTAGCCCTTCTGGCCCAGGGCGATGGATATGACCTTGCGGGTGGTGGAGCTGTCTTCGACCACCAGAATCTTTTGTCGGCCTTCTTCTTCAGACGGGGCCGCGCCCTCGGCCGCCTTAACGGGTTTCGACACCCCGCTGCCGAGTTCCTGCTCAAAGGTGGAGGTGGTGGCGTCCATGGCCATGTGGTTGACCAGGGCCCGAAGCTGCTCGGAGAAAATTTCTTTATCGGGGGAGAGTTTGACCGTTTTGTGAAACAGGTTCAGGGCCTCTTCCCAGTGCTCCAGATTGAGATGGGCCACGCTCAGAAAGTAATAGGCGTTGATGTTTTTTTCCCGGCCGATGACCCGCATGTACCGTTCTATGGCGCCTTCGAGGATGTCGGTTTCGGCCTCGCCCATAGAGGAAAAAAAGTTGGGATGGATAAACAGGTGGGCCTTGCAGTAGGGGCACTGAACCGACTTGGTCTCCATGGCGAACCAGCAGAAGGGGCACCGTCTCACCTGTTCGGCGTCTCCGCCCCGTTCTTTGGCCAGTTTGAACCGTTTCACCTCTTCGATCACGTCGGGATCTCTGGGGGCCAGTTTGGCCGCATTCTTGAGAGCCGACTCGATGGATCTGATATGGACGGTGATGCGTGAAAACCAGAGCCAGCCGCGGGCGCTGCGGGGATTTTCTTTCAGAAATTTTGCGATCACCTCATGGGCCTCCTTGAGGTGATGGGCCTCGGCCAGGCGAATGCCCTCTTCGAGAAGATCCCCGGATTCGCCGGCTTCGGATCTTTCATCCTTCAGCTTGGAAGATTCCAGAAGGATGTGCATGAGGGAGGATTCGATGGTGCGGGGCCGATTGTGGGTGCCCTGAATTTCGATTTCGGCGTTGTCCCAGCAGAGGATGGCGACGGCCGCTTCTTCCCCCCGCAGCCCCTCATCGTTTTCCGCGTCGATGAGTTCGCCGTTTTCAAGATATAAATAGCCGAAGCGACCCTTGGAGCCGATGCGAAGGGTGAGGGTTTTCTGCTCGACCTCCACCGCCTGTAGAAAATTGGCCAGGGTGAACCCGTGGATATACCCCTTGGATTTTTCGCTCAGAATCTGGGAAACGATCTCCTTGAGTTCATCCACCTCAAAGGGCTTTTCAACATAATGGACCACGCCCTTTTGCTTGAGGCGCTTGGCGATTTCAGGGGAGCCGTACCCGGTCATGACGGCCACCGGTATATGACGGTATTTTTTGCTCATGAAGGAGAGCAGTTCATACCCGTCCATTTCCGGCATCTTGAGGTCGGTCAGGACCAGATCCACATTCCCGGCTTCCAGGAGCTGAACCGCTTCCTTTCCGTTGAGCGCGGTTTTGACCTCGAAGTCGTCTCCGAGGGATTCCAGAGCCTCGGTCGCGAGGCGCAGAATCATCTTTTCGTCATCTACCACCAAAATCGTTTTCAAATGTCACCTCGATCCGGCTCGGGGATCTTTGCTCAAGGATATCGGCTCAGGCACCCGGTTCGGCTATGATCGGAACGCGAACCGCCGAGCGGTTTTCCTGTGAATTCGATGCACGGTGATCGGCGAACCCGCCGGCGGAATCGATTTTTGAAACTTCGGCCCATGCCCGTCCGATACCGCGGTCCGCCTGAAATTCGATTGACGAATATATCGGGTTTAACCCATAGAGTCAAGGGAATACAATGGTTTAAATCCGTTCGGAGATGGCCTCCACAGCTTCCGCCGCCGCCTCTTTCACCTCGTCGGAATCGGCCCTGTCCATCGCCTCTTTCAGCAGGGGAATGGTGTCGGCATTGCCGGCCGCCCCGAGCACGTAGAGGATATCTCCTTTGACCGAAGCATCCGCCGTCTTATAACGTTCCCAAAGCGGCGGAATCAGCTGATCCGCCAGTTTGGGATCTTCATCGGCCAGGGTCTCCACCACCACCATGGCGCCCAGCCGGACATGCCATTTTTCATGGGTCAGAATGTCGAACAGGGGCGGAAAGATTTCGCCTTTTTCCAGCATCAGCCGGGCCAGGCGGTCCGCTTTGCCTTCCTTGATGATCCGCTCCATGGTGGCCCGGCTCATTTCGGCCGGGTCCCGTTTGAATACCACGTCTAAAATTTCCTCCGGTTTGAGGGAGCCGGTCCATCGACGGTCGTCGTCGAGAATCAGGGTGGGCACGGCCTGTATTCCGTCCGCCTCGGCCGTTTCGGTGAACAATCCGCCGTCGATGACGGTGAGGTGGAGGGTGTCCCCGGCCAGGGCCAGGGGGGCCAGTTGACGCACCACCAGAGGGCAGTGGGGGCAGGTCTGGGCCACGTAGAGCTTGAAATAGACCGGCGCCGGAATCTTCTCCAGGTCTGCCTGCAAAGAATCGGAAGTCCCCATGGACGTGCCGGCCAGGGCGTCCAGAAAAGGGGGCAGTTCCAGACCCAGGGGCACCGCCTGGTAGCGCAGGGTCGGGGCGATCTCCAGGGCGGGCGCGGGATCATCCGCTTCGGCCTTTTCCTTTTTCAGATGGATCGCCGGTGCGATTCGAGTCAGAGCATCGCAGAAGCCGGTCAGCTCGTGGTTCTTGGCTTCATCCGATCTCGATAAAACCAGCCGAAGCGTCACTTCTCCGGGAAGTCGATCGCTCCATTCCCGGATTCTGCTTTCGTCGCGAGGGGTCATCTCTTCTCCTTAGTTTAGTTTGGGATTTTTGTTTGGGTCTTGCTTTGGAATCTTGTGCGGTTCGGGCGCCTCTGTTATGATTCGGGGCAAATATGTGGGAATTGAAAAAGGCGTCGAAAAGGAAATTTAGCAGCCGATACGCGAAGAATCAATGACAAACGGCGGTTTCCTGATGAATAAGAGAAAAAGGCTTATGAAAACCGAGAAATTAGATCAAAAGCTGGCCGGGATCGACCGCGGGGCGGTGGTTCGGCACCTGCGGGCACTCACGGCGCCGTGCTACGAAAGCACCCTGCTTCGGATTGCATTCCCGGATATGGAGATCGCCTCGGCCTCGCCTCTGGATCTGTACCGAAACCACTTTGCGCTGTTTCACCTGTTGTACCGGCTTCAGGAGGAATTCTATCAAGAGGGGGTATACCTCCATGTCCATTTTATGCGGATTTTTCTGGCCGAATACCCTGTTTCGGGTAAATGCCGGTATTATATCGATGATACCGGGCGATTTTGCGGAGAAGACTGCGTAGGGGAAGACGATTACTGCCTGTTTCATCGCAAGAGGGTGGGGAAGAGCGCTTTGGAGACGCTCTCCGTCAAATATTTTTATCTGGATCGGGACAATTTCGACCGCCTGGATGAAAAAACGGCGGAAGCGTTCCTTCAGGGGGCCTGGGAGCTGTTGACCCGTTACAGGGAGTACGAAAAAAGCCTTTCCGTTTTAGGGATCACCGGGGCCCCGGACCTGATCACGGTCAAGCGGAATTTTCGGCGGCTCGCCATGGAACATCATCCCGACCGCGGCGCCGAATCCCACCGGCGGTTCAATGAAATCAACCGGGCCTATCGCCTGCTTCTTCGGGTCATTCCGGGTTAATCCTGTTTTTCGAAATACTCTTTTTCAGCCCCGCACTTGGGGCAGACCCAATCCTCGGGAAGATCCTCGAAGGAGGTGCCGATGGGGATGTTCTCTTCGGCGCATCCTTCCTCGGGGTCATAGACGTAACAGCAGGGGCATTCCCATTTTTCGGTGTTTTCCGGCATCTTTTTCTCCTGGTCTGGGGGTGAGGGGAACCGGCCCGAAAGCTCGGCTATGAATAGTTCTCTAAATCCTCAACAAAGCTGTCGAAGTCTTTTTCGAACAAAAACCGCGAAATCATCCGGCCCACTTGTTCTGCCGTGTCCACCTGGTATCGGCCCCGGCTGTCCTTTCCGGCGAGCCGTTTGGCATTTTCCACGATGCTTTCCAATGCCTGGGTGGTGATTTCAATTCGGGCGTTGATGACGAGGGTCTCTCGGGGATCTTCCATACTTGTCCTCTTCTTGGCTGAAGTCGAAAAAGAAAGCATTCTCTTCACGCTTGAAATCTAAGGTTCTCCCTTTTTTTTGTCAAGATTTTGTGCGACATTATTGAATCGAGCTATGGTAGTCGAGCCGTTGACCTGTGAACCGAAGGAGTCGCGCCATGAATCACGCCAAGGACCTGTCACTCATCATCCAATCCCGCATCCCCCTGGTGGTCATCGAAAGCCATGAAGAAGACCGGGTCCTGGAGATGCCGCTTCTTTTGCCGATGTGGGCGGGCTGAGGCGGTGGGCCGCCCAGCGGACGGTGACGGCGAATTGACACGGGTTGCACCTTCTGTTGGGAGCGGATGGCGTCCCGGTTTCAGCGATTTTGGGATTTTTTGAAATTTTATTCATTTCGGCAGCCGGACCGGAAAGGAAAGGAGGTGCTCTCTCGTGAAATTTCCCTATGGCATATGCGACTTTAAAGAAATCATTACGGGAAATTACTTCTATTGTGACCGGACTGACCGTATACCGCTTCTGGAAAGGGGGAAATATTCCCTGTTTATCCGGCCCCGGCGGTTCGGTAAAAGTCTGCTGCTGTCCATGTTGTTCAATTATTACGATGTGGCCAAAGCCGATGAATTCGAGGCCTTGTTCGGTGATCTCGAAATCGGGAAAAATCCTACTCCTTTGCACAATCAGTATTTTATCCTTCAATGGGATTTGTCATGCGTAGATCCTTCCGGAAGCGAACCGGAGATAAAACAGGCCCTCCACGACCATGTCAATGCATGTATAAAGGATTTCAAGGTCTATTACCGAGATTTTCTGAAGATGGACATTGAAGTGGATTCCGGAAATTCACTCAATTCGATTCACTCCTTAATCACCTCGGTTCGGATGTCCGGACGTCCTGTTTATCTTCTGATCGATGAATATGACAACTTCGCCAACGAGGTTATGATGGGAGTTCGAAGGCGACATCAAAAAAGGTATGAAGCCCTGGTGTATGAAGAAGGGCCGCTTCGGACCCTTTTTAAGGTCGTAAAATCTTCAACCAGCCAATCTCTGTTCGACCGGATTTTCATCACCGGGGTTTCACCGGTGGTCATGAGCGACATTACCAGCGGGTACAATATCGCCAAAAATGTCTATCTTAAAGCGGCTTTTAACGATTTGTGCGGGTTTACTCATGCCGATGTGGAAAAGGTGATTGACTCGGTAGCGGAGGAATCTGGTCTGGAAAAAACGAATAAAAACGAAGTCCTCGATATGATGCGCACCTGGTATAACGGGTACAGATTCGCACCGGGTGCGGAGGAAGCGGTTTATAATCCCACCCTGACGCTCTATTTTATAGATGCTTTTTATGAAACCCGCGCATACCCGAGAAATATGCTGGATACGAACCTGGCCATGGACGCGGGCAAGCTCGAATATATTTCACAAATTCCCAACGGCGGACAACTGCTTCTGAATCTGATGCGAAACGATCATCGGGTGGTGATTACTGAACCGGCCGACCGGTTCGGGATTCGGGAAATGGTGACGGATCAGAGCAAAGATAATACCTTCATGGTCTCCTTTCTCTATTATTTCGGCGTTCTCACCATCAGCGGTTTAACGGAGGCCGGTGAGGTTTCCCTGGCGGTGCCCAATCTGGTGATGAAAAAGCTCTATGTGGAGAGACTTCAGATGATGCTGCTTCCGGAGCCCCGGGATCGGGATGAGGGAACTTCCGCGGCCAAAAAGCTTTATCAGGAAGGGGATATGGGGCCTTTATGCGAATTTGTCGAACACCGCTATTTCAAGGTGTTCCACAACCCCGACTATCGCTGGGCCAATGAGCTGACCGTGAAGACCGCGTTTCTGACCCTGCTGTATAATGATATCCTCTACAACATGGACTCGGAAACCGAAATCGACCGTCGATACGCCGACTTGGCAATGATCGTGCGTCCGGATATGCGTCGATTCAACATCCTGGATATTTTGATTGAATTTAAGTTCGTGAAACTGAAAGATGCCGGATTGACCGGTGAGCAGGCCCGGAAATTGACCCGAACCGAACTCCAAGCACTTCCCCGGATGACCCGGGAGATGGCGCAGGCCCGGCGTCAAGTGAGGGATTACGGCAACCGCTTGGAAAAGCGATTCGAAAAAATTCGCCTTCGCCGGTACGCGGTGGTCTCCCTGGGGTTCGAACGAATCTGGTGGTCCGAGGCGAATGGGGATTGAAGGGCGTGATCGCTTGAGGGTCAGCAGGATCTATTCAAAGGCGTTGACCTGCTGGCGGAGCGACTCCGTTCTCTTTTGGTGGGAGGGCTCGCGGAAAAGGCTTTGGAACAGGATAATTCCGGTTTTTTCTGATCGCATTCACCGGGGTTTGATTCGATTTTCATTGACAAAAGCTCATTTCTCATATAAGGGATACTTTTGATGCTGAATCTTGAATGGCTTATCACACCCAGTGATTCGCGCTTTGAAAAAACAAGCGGATAACGGTGATTCGGGGAGGCGGGAATATATGGAGCAGTCCGATAACGGTACGCTCGAAGATAAAGGGATGCAGGCCTACGGAAGACTTGCTACGGAGCTGAACAAGGCGCTTGCGGAAATCCGCGATGCCCTGGCCGCCCATTCCGGATTGCTTCCGGAAGGACGCCTGAAGGCCCTTGACGCTCTGCTTTTGGAATTCGCCGACCGGCGCATTCGGGTGGCCTTTTACGGAGAGGTGAAGGCCGGAAAATCGACGCTCATCAACGCCGTGGCCGGCCAGGAATTGTCTCCGGTCGCATTCGGTCCGCTCACCTCCATACCGGTCCGGATCACATGGGGAAAGCAAGACGGCTGGTGGGTGGGAGAACACCGTTTCGACAATATATCGGCTCTGCATGAAGTCATGAAAGAGGTGCCGCAGGATGTCCGAGAGGTGGTGGTCGAAACCTCGGCGGACCTGCTTCAGCTCGGCGGTCAGGTGGACCTGATCGACACCCCGGGCGTCGGCGGTCAGGACCGGTTCGATCTCATCAGCGCCGATACGCTGAAATCTCTCGACACCGTCGTCCTGGTGGTCCGATATCCGGGGCTTTTTACCAAATTTACGCGTCATATCATGAACGAACTGCAAAACGATATCGGAAAGCTGTTCGTGGTCTGGAATCTCGATACAAATTGCGCCGAACTGGCGGCCGATGAGCGGGAGCGCCATGCCGAAACCCTTCAGGAACAGGTCGCCGGGGCAAACGAACTGCATCTGGTCGATGCCCGCGAGGGGTTGCGGGCCGCGCAGGCGGGAGATCAAAATAGAACCCGCTCCTCGGGACTGGCCGATTTCATTTCTGCGCTCGGGGCGTTCGCATCTTCGGAGAAACGGGAAGTCGCGGCCCTGCGGGAAGCGGCCAAGCGGGGAAATTTCTGGCTGTCGGAGGCGCTCCAGGCCCTCAGCAGACGCCGGGCCGGGCTGGAAGAATCCCTGAAAACCACGCGGGCGTTGCTGGCGGACGTCAAGAGACGTTCGGATGCGGAAACCGAGACCGCCCGGAGCAGTTTTTCGGCTTTTCAGGGCGAGGTCGCCGCTGCCGAAAGGGAGCGGAAGTCCGCCGCCGAAAAATATGCCGACCGGCTGCGCAAAGATATCCGCTCGGCCCGCCGTTCCTGGATTTTTTCGGCGGATCAGCAGGAGCTTGAACAATCGGTGCGGGCCGCAGTCGATGCCTATGCGGATGATGTCGAGGCGGCCTGCCGGGATTATGTCAGAACCTTGCAGAGTTCCGGGGAACGCTTCGGAGCGGAGGCGCCGGTCACCCCTCGACCGCGCACGGTACCGCTCCCCGAACCGCTCATCGCGGAAGATCGAATCGGCCTGGCCACCCGGGGCCGGGGGCAGATGATCAAACGCATGCTGCTCTTCAGCTGGTGTCTGCCCGGCATTTCGGAGCTGAAAGGCCCCAAGATATCGGAAGATCTCGCATCCCAGGCCGGATGGGCCAAGGAAATGGCCGATACCGCCGAAAAAGCGGTTCGGTCCGTGCTCGAGAAACGCCTGGCGGATATCGCCGGTCGCAGCCAAAGGGAAATCGAGGAGATCAAGAGCCGCACCCTGTATGAGTCTGAGGAGGCCGAACTGGAAGCGCTCCGAAAGCACGTGCCGATGGTGGATGAAGCGCGCGCCCAAGTGATCCGGATCACCCGGGAGGCGCGATCGCTTTTCGGGTAGTCGAATCCTGCCGGCTCGCTTGGTAGCCGACTGCTTCGGGATGCCGGACCGGTGCGGGGGTCACCGGAGAGGGAGAAATCGCTTATATGCTGAATCCTTATTCTCTATGTGCAGCAACTCGATTGGCGGAAGAATATAGAACATGACAACGGTTCCCGACATAAAGGTCAGAGAGAACAAGGCCGAGAAGATTAATAAAGAGCACGAATCCCGGAAAACAGAATATCCGTTCCTTGCAGATGCCGGGGCAAACGGCGGCGATATGCATGCCGAGCAGCAGGACCGTTCCACACAACCCCGTCGGCTTCGAACGGTTTATTTCCGGCATCGCGGTCTCTTTTTGCAGGCCGTTATCCTCATGACCGTCTGGCTTGTCTTGAGCGGGCATTACGATGTTCAGCATATTCTTTTCGGAGTCGTTTCCGTGGCCCTGGTCATTTCGCTCAATTACCGAATGCATCGGGTCCCTATGGCTCCGGGCGAACAACCCGGAAGCCATCACATCATCATTCACCGCCTGATCATCTATCTCTTCTGGTTGCTGTGGCAGATCATCCAGTCCGGGCTGTATGTGGCCTACATCGTTTTGCATCCCCAGATGCCGGTCAACCCCATGCTGGTGCGTTTCAAATCGAGACAACCCAATGTTCTCGCCCGGGTCATCCTCGGCAATTCCATCACCCTGACGCCGGGGACCATCACGCTCGAGATCGACGGGGACGAATTCACGGTCCACGCCCTGAATGAAGACACCGAAAAGGCGCTGATCTCCGGCGACATGGAGGCCCGGGTGGGGCGGCTCTACCTTTCCGAGTGCCGTTCCAAGGACATGTGTACCGACGTAGAACTGATCACTTCCGGACGAGGACGCTGATGGATATCTTTTTCATTATTATTGCCCAGGTTCTGTGCATCATCCTGCTCATTCCTTTTTACCGCGTCATTGTGGGGCCGACCGTTTTTGACCGACTGCTCGGAGCGACGGCGATCGGTAGTAAGATCCTCACCCTTGTCCTGCTCATCGGATTCATGTTCGACCGAATCGACATGTTTATCGACATCTCTCTCGGCTATGCCATTCTCAATTTTGTCGGGGTGATCGCCATGGCCAAGTATTTCAAGACATCCGCCAGGTTTTGCCGACTATGATGACCCTGCTCTTTCACATTCTCGCTGTTCTGCTCATGCTCGGCGGGGTCTTTTTCATGCTCGTGGGCAGTATCGGCCTCAACCGCATGCCCGATTTCTATACCCGGTCCCATGCGGCGGGAAAAGTGGATACCCTAGGAATCATGATGTTTCTGGCCGGAATGATGGTTTTCGAAGGTTGGACGATCAACAGCGCCAAACTGCTGCTGATCATCGCCTTCGTGGCCCTGACCAGTCCGGTGGCCACCCATGCCCTGACCCGACGGGCGCTGCTCATCGGGCTCAAACCCTGGTACCGACCCAAAAAGCACGGGAGCGACTCTCATGCAATGGCAGATTGAGATCCTTCTTTATATCATCCTGATCGTCGCCGCCCTGAGCGCCCTGGGCATTCGGAACCTCCTGGCGGCCGTGGTCATTTTAAATATTTTCAGCTTCATGAGCGCCTCCATCATGGTCTCCATGGGAGCCATCGACGTCGCTTTCACCGAGGCGGTGGTCGGTGCCGGCGCCGTGGGTGTGTTCAATATTCTGGCAATCCTCAGGACATCCAGAAAGAGCCTAGATTGAAAGCACTCCATATGATCCTC
Organism: Desulfococcaceae bacterium; assembly: GCA_046541495.1. Lineage (GTDB taxonomy): Bacteria > Desulfobacterota > Desulfobacteria > Desulfobacterales > Desulfococcaceae > JAABSQ01. The sequence goes on along the minus strand of JBKHDE010000004.1, from coordinate 45,032 downwards.
CTGGCATCCTTCGGATGCCTGCTCATGTCCGCGGCCGCAGGGCTTCCTCCCAGAGGAGACCTTCATGCCCCGGCCCAGCTTCCGGTCAACCCCGCGGGCACCCCGGTGGCGGGGGCCTACTACATTCAGCATGCCTATAAGCATGCCGGGACCCCGAACATCGTCACCGTCGTTCTGGCCGACTACCGGGGATTCGACACCCTGGGGGAGACCCTGGTGGTGTTTACCGGGGCGATCTCCGTTCTCTTCATTCTCCGTCGGAGAAGGCCATGAAAACCCCGTCGGGAAGCCCGATCATTCAGGTGGCCACACGGGGGTTGGTTCCGGTGATCCAGATCATCGGCCTCTATGTCTTCTTTCACGGCCATTACAGCCCCGGGGGAGGGTTTCAAGGGGGGGTGCTGCTTGCGGCGAGCATTCTTCTGGCCCGCCTGTCTCTGGGAACCGAGGTCAGCCAACTCCTGTTTCCCGCCCGTAAGACCATTATCTTCAGTGCTTTGGGGGCTCTGATCTTTGCCGGAACAGGCCTGGCGGCACTGCTCGCGGGAGGGCATTTTCTCAACTATGAATTTCTTCCATTGCCGGGGCTCGAGCCCGCCGAACTTCGGAACTGGGGTATTCTGATCATCGAGTCGGGAGTGACTATTACGGTGATGACATCCCTGATCGCCATCTACGACGAAATTATCGGTTGCTGAGACCATGCTATCGGGTGCTGACCATGCTTGAGTTAATCGAAGGATATTACGCCTATTTTTTTCTGATTCTGCTGTTTCTGATCGGACTCTACGGCATGATGATCAAGCGGAACCTGATGAAGAAAATATTCGGAATGTCCATTGTTCAGACTTCGGTCATTCTTTTCTGGATCACCAGCGCCTTTAAGGAAAATGCCACGGTTACCGTTTTCGATCCGGGTATCGGTCTCGAAAACTCGGACCTGTATCTCAACCCGCTTCCCCACACCCTGATGCTGACCGCCATCGTCGTGGCCGTGGTCACCCTGGGGGTTTCTTTCGCCCTGATCATCGCCATCTATCGCAACTACGGCACCCTGGATGAGCCGCGCCTGCTGGAACGGACACGATGAATTCGATTCAAATCCCCCTTCTCATTCCGGTCACATTCCTTTTCGCGTCCCTGCTGACCCCCCTGGCGGGGCTGATGGGGCGCTCCTGGGCCCATCTGGTCTCTCTGGCCGGGGCGGTCTTCGTCTTTTTTCTTTCTCTGAAGGGGCTGGGGGCCGCACTGGCCGAGGGTCCGCTTCGCTACCACGTGAGCGGCTGGCTGCCGCCGATGGGTATCGAATTCGTCCTCGATCCCCTGGCCGGATTTTTAGAGGTCATCATCACCGGCATGACCGTTCTGGTCCTGATCTATGCCCGGAAAAGCGTGGAGATCGAAAACCCCGACAAGGCCGTTCCCTTCTACACACTCACCATGCTCCTGATGACCGGCCTGAGCGGCATGGTCATTACCGGGGACCTTTTCAATCTCTATGTCTTCTTGGAGATCAGCGCCCTGGCCGGATACGCCCTGCTGGCGATCGGCGGCAAGCGGGCCCCTTTTTCCGCCTTCCGCTACCTGACCCTGGGCACTCTGGGAGCGGGATTTTATCTGATGGGACTGGTCTTTCTCTTCATGACGACCGGAACCTTGAACATGGCGGACATGTCGAAGATGCTGCCTCTGGTCAACGGCAGCTTTACCGTGACCACCGGACTGATTCTGATCATTCTCGGAGCCGGGCTGAAAATGGGGCTCTTTCCGCTGCATACCTGGCTCCCCGACGCCTACACCAACGCTTCCTCGGCGGCCACCAGCCTGATTGCCCCCGTGGGCACCAAGGTGGCCGCCTATATCATGATCCGGATGCTGATCATTTCCGGGTTCCCCCCCCTGATCGAACTTTTGACCTGGGTTTCGGCCGTGGGGATTATCGCCGCCTCGATTCTGGCCATCGCCCAGAGCGACATCAAGCGTATGCTGGCCTACTCCTCGGTGGCCAACATCGGCTATATCGCCCTGGGCATCACACTGGCCAACCCGCTGGCCTTTATCGGCGCCATGCTGCACATTCTCAATCACGCTCTCATGAAAGCCGTGCTCTTCTTTGCCGCCGGCGGCATTTTCAACAAGATGGGCACCCGGGACATCTTTCAACTGCGCGGGCTGCCCAAAAAGATGCCGTTTACCGCCGGAGCCATGCTCATCGCCGTGTTTTCCATGGTCGGCATTCCTCCCACCGGTGGGTTTTTTAGCAAGATATATCTTATATTTGGCGCTATCGAGGCCGGGACCTGGTTTTTTGTGGCCGTCATCCTGATCAGTACCCTGCTCAATTTCGTCTATTTCTTCCGGGTCATTCAGACCTCGTTTTTCAAGCCTTATGAGAATGCGGGAACGACTGATGACGATGTAAAATATGAAAGCATGGAAATGGATGAGATGAGCCCCGGCATGCTTGTGCCCACCCTGATCATATCCGTGGTCATCATTCTGGTGGGTCTGTTCAACGGGGCCATCGTAGACAAGGTTATCACCCCCGGACATCCCTGGTTTTGATTGAAGGCCGCCCGTAAGATCTATATATGACAGCATCCGGACGATGATGTAGGAGAAATGATTTGGATACTCTGTTTGCATGGCTCTGTCTGATTTTTCCCCTGGCCGGGGTCTTGGCGACTCCCTTCCTGGCCCGTATCGGCCCCGCTTTGCGAGATTACGGCTCGGTCTTCTTTTCTTTTCTGACAGCGGTCTCTGCGGTGATGCTTCTGCCGCTGTTGTTTACCCCCGAAAAGCTTCCCATGGAGGCTTCGTATATCTGGCTCGACACCCCTATCCGGGTCAATTTCGGGGTGCTCCTCGATACCCTCAGCATCGTCCTGGCAAATGTCGTGGCCGTGATCAGCTTTTTCATTATGGTCTATTGTCTCGGATACATGAAGGGCAACCCTTCGATCATGCGCTTCTGGATGCTCATGAACGGGTTTATCGGCAGCATGCTCCTGCTCGTATTTGCCGACAATCTGCTGCTCATCTTCGTCGGCTGGAAACTGGTCGGGGTCTGCAGCTACGGACTCATCGGCTTCTACTACAGGGATGAAAAAAAATATTGGATCGGGGGGCCCGCACCCTTCAAATTCGACCCCCCGTCCGCCTGCGGTCTGAAGGCGCTGATGGTCACGGGGGTGGGGGATATGTTCATGCTCGGCGGAATACTGATCATGTACTATTATTCCGGAACCCTGGATGTCATGGGGCTGTACCGGACGGCCCCGGAATGGGTTCCGCGGATGGCCGCCGCCCCGGGCATGATGATCCTGGTCAGCGTACTCCTGATCGCCGGGCCGGTGGGTAAATCGGCCCAGTTTCCCCTGATCGAATGGCTTCCCGAGGCGATGGCCGGTCCGGGTCCGGTATCGGCCCTCATCCATGCCGCGACCATGGTCAAAAGCGGTGTTTTTCTCGTGGCCCGACTCGTTCCCATCTTCTACTACGGCTATTGGGTGGCCGGCTCCCCGGAGGCCATGCACTTTTTCGTCATCGTGGCCTGGATCGGGGCGGTCACGGCTTTTATCGCCGCCAGCAAGGGGCTTGTCGCCCTGGAGCTGAAAAAAATTCTGGCCTACTCCACCGTCAGCCAGATCGGTTATATGATGCTCGCGATGGGCCTGTCCGGGTTTCGGCAGGATCTTCTCGTCAACGGTTATACCGCGGGCGTGTTTCACCTGATGAGCCACGCCATGTTCAAGGCCTGCCTGTTTCTCTGCGCCGGAACCGTGATCCATTCGGCGCACTCGATCTACATTCATCAGATGGGCGCATTGCGCCATTACTTGCCCTTTACCTGGGTTTTCATGACACTGGCGGCCCTGTCCCTGATGGGGGTTCCGCCGCTGCCCGGGTTCTGGAGCAAGGACGCCGTACTCCTGGTCTGTCTCGAGTCCCGGCACTATATGCTCTTTGCCGTGGCCGTAGCCGCCGTGATCTGTACTTCTTTTTACACGGTGCGCCTGATCGGGATGGTCTTTTACGGCCGACCCAGCGATCATATCAGGGCACTGGAAGAAAAGTACAAGACCCTGGAAGAAAAACGCGCCCACCTGGGGGAAGGCTATCTCAGCCAGACCTTTGCCTGCGCCGCTCTAACGATGGGCATCGTGGTGTTCAGCATCTATGGCCTGCGGGTTGAGCACATGCTCCACGACCTGTTCGCAGATAATCTGGCCTCTGGACTTTCCCTGCCCACCGTCGACCATACCGCCGCTTTTCCCCACCTGCTGGTGCCGATCCTGTCCGTTGTCTGCGTGACCGCCGGCGCGGTTCCGGCCTTTCTCTTCTATTTTACCGGAACCTGGAACGTGCAGGCGGTCTTTCGACGGTCCAACCTGGTGAAACTCGTCCATATCTTTCTCTGGGAGCGGTGGTTCATCGACAGATTCTACAGCTGGTTTATCGTCGGCGGCATCAGGCGCCTCTCCGTTTTTGTGGCTCTGATATGCGAAACCTTTCTCGACACCGTGATCCATAGGAAAATGCCCGGAGTGGTCACCCACGGCGGCAAGACCCTGCTCGATTCCATCCAAGCCGATGCCAGGGATTTATCGAACAACATCGCCTATATCCTGGCCACCGCCATCTTTTTCATTGTCGCAACCGTATGGTGGATCCGATGACAACCGCCGTTCTTTTCCAGATCGTTTTCATCCCCGCCCTGACCTCGCTGTTTCTTTTTCTGTTCCGGTACCCACTCGGCAAAAAGGCCGGGTGGATCGCCGCCCTCAGCCTGATCTACACCACCCTTCTGCTGATCCTTGCCGCGTTCCGCATCTATCAGGATACCCCCCGGATTTATGAGGAATATCTGCTGATCTCACCCAACATTGCACTGGGGTTCATGGCCGACGGGCTGAGCATCTCCGTGGCACTGATCTCCAACATTCTCTGCCTGGCCTTGTCCCTCTTTTCCATCAAGTACATCGATTATCGAATCGAGTCCATCTATAAGAATGTCGAGGCAAAGAGAGAAATCAGTTATTATACCCGATTCTACTATCTGTTTCTCTATTTTCCCATGGGATTCATGGGGGTCTCCTTTTCCACGAACCTGATCGGCATGTATTTTTTCCTTGAGGTTCTGACCATTACCTTGTTTTTCCTGATGGCCTATTTCGGCTATATCGAACGGGTCAAGATCGCCATGATGTGTCTGCTCTGGGGTATATTTTCGGCCTCCTTCTTTCTGGCCGGATCACTCATGGTCTATTCCCGGATCGGAAGCTTCGAAATCGCCCGGATCGGCGCGCTGGCCGGGGACCCCCTGACTTTCTGGATCATCACCGTTTTTCTTATCGGCCTCTTCGTCAAGATGGCGGTGTTCCCGTTCCATGTCTGGATGCCCTGGGTCCATTCCACCACCCCCACCTGCATTGCCGGGCTTCTTGCGGTTTACGCCAATATCGCCGTCTACATTATCGTCAGGGTGCTGATTTTGCCCTTGTATGATGATTTCCAGATATTCGGCCCGATGATCATGGTCATGGCCCTGATCACCATGATTTATGGATCTCTGCTGACCATGGCCCAGACCGACATCAAGCGTGTGGCCGCCTGTTCGACCATCAGTCAGATCGCCTATTCGATGCTGGGGGTCGGTGCTTTGACCGCAGTCAGCCTCGAGGGCGGCATGTTCTTTTTTTTGAGCCACATCATGGGCAAGACCGTTTTCTTTTCCACGGCCGGCATCGTCGTCTATACCACCCACATTCGCGATATCAACAGCCTGGGCGGGTTGGCCGCCAAAATGCCGATTACCGCCCTGCTGTTTATCTCCGGGGCCATGATGCTTTCCGGTTTTCCCCCCTTCAGCAGTTTTCCCGCCGAATGGATTCTGTTCACCGGTATTTTCGAACGGGGAGCCACGGACCAGCTGACTTTGGTGGTGGGCCTTACCGGCGTAATGGCCATCCTTCTGACCGTCGGCTACACATTCATGGCCGTCCGGAAGGTTTTTTTCGGTCCCCTGGCGGCGGACTTCGACCATGAGTGGATCAAAGATCCTCCTTTGAGCATGTCGATTCCCATCATCTTCCTGGTCGTTCTGTCGGTCGCCATCGGGCTGTATCCCAAGATTCTCATGGATCTCATGCAGCCGGTCATCAGCGGAGCGATTGCCTTCTGATGACTTGCGGAGGAAACCTTCCATGACCCCGCCCATATACCTCGATTACAACGGCACCACCCCCCATGACCCCGAGGTGATCGCGGCCATGATCCCCTTTTTGGAAACCGAATTCGGAAACCCCTCCAGCAGCCACTGGTACGGAAACCGGCCGAGAGAGGCGGTGATGACCGCGCGGACTCAGGTGGCCCGCCTGCTGGGTTGCGCCCCGAATGAAATCGTGTTTACCAGCGGGGGCACCGAGTCGAACAATTTCGCCATCAAAGGAATCGCCCATGCGCACCGGGAACGGGGAAACCACCTCATCACCAGCAAGATCGAACACCCGGCGGTGCTGGAGGTCTGCCGCCATCTGGAAACCGAGGGTTTCGAAATTACCTATTTGCCGGTGAACCATGAGGGGATGGTGAGCATCACCGATCTGGAGGAGGCGATCCGGCCGGAGACCATCCTCATCACTCTGATGCACGCCAACAATGAGGTCGGGACCATTCTGCCGATTGCGAATGCGGCCCGGGCGGCGAGAACCAAGGGAATCGTTTTTCATACGGATGCGGCCCAGTCTGCGGGCAAAATACCCATCCGGGTGAATGAACTCGGGGTGGATCTCTTGAGCATCGCCGGCCATAAACTCCATGCCCCCAAAGGGGTTGGGGCGCTCTATATTCGGGAAGGCATTGTCCCTGAAAAATTCTGCCACGGGGCCGGTCAGGAGATGGGCAAACGGGCCGGAACCGAAAACGTTTTGGAAATCGTCGGCTTGGGCAAGGCCTGTGAAGTCGCCCACCGGGATCTTCAGAGGCATACGGTCCACATGCGGCGCCTGCGGGACCGGCTTCATGAGGGGCTGATTCGGGAATCGGGAGAGATTCGCCTCAACGGGCATCCCGACCGGCGGCTACCCAATACCCTGAGCCTGTCTTTTCAGGGATTGCAGGCGGATGGCATTCTGGAGGCGATCGGGTCGGAAGTGGCGATCTCCGCCGGAGCCGCGTGTCATTCGGATTCCATGGCGGTCTCCCATGTGTTACAGGCCATGGCGGTGCCGCTGAGTTGGGCCGGCGGAACCCTGCGGTTCAGTGTGGGCCGGTTCACCACCGAAGCGGAGGTCGACCGCACCATTGCGGTGGTGTCCGAGGCGGTGAAGAGGCTCAAGGAAAAGGTGCTGCCGGTACCCTGATTTTTCTGGTGGTGGGAATCAATCTCTTCGCCGACTGGCTTCGGGAGGAGCTGAATCCCAAAATCGGAAAGGGGAGTTGACCGGCCGGGCCGCTTTTCAGGCCAACGAACACCACCTGGAAAGATCATTCACACCGGGTCGTCGGGTGTCATGACCGGGTTCGATTTTTCCTCCGCTCCCAGCATCTCGAGGAGCGTTTCCAGGGACCATAAAATGGTGGTGACCTTTTCCTTTTCCATCTGATTCAGACGTTCCAGGAACCGCTGTTGAAGCGGTGTCGGGGCCTGATCAAGAAAGCGGTTTCCCGCTTCAGTGATCTCCACATGGACCTGCCGCCGGTCCCTGCTGATTCTTTTTCTTTCCACCAGTCCCCGACTTTCCAACCGATCCACGATTCCGGTCACGGTACTGTTGTTCAAATGAAGAATGCGGGTCAATTCGCCGATGGAGACCGGCCCGCTTTCTCCGGCCCGCTGCAGACAGATGAGCTGAGGAACGGTGATATGGTGGTATTCCTGTATGTATTTTGAATGCTTCGACAGTTCACGGTTGATCTGCCGCAGCCGTGTGACAATTCGGGTGCTGATGTCTTCCGTCATGGTTTTCTTTTCGATAAATTGGTTCAATGTAAAAAGCCCCAAGCTTCTTTCCTAATAAATCTCACTATACCCTGTTTTTACATAAAAATCAACTCTCTGAATTCTTCGATTTTGCCGCCGTCGGGCTTTATTCGTTTTCAGTTCGTATTTCTCCGAAATGGGTGTTGACAAAGCTTGATTATTCGATTATACATGCTTAAATATTTTCTATGCAAAATAGTCGTACACTAAAATTATTCACCGAAATAATAGAGATAGGAATTGGATGGATCGGAAGACTACGATTTGCGGAGATAAATAAAAAAGACGAATTCCCCTCGCACGCTGAAATGAGCGCAAAAAACATTGTGCCTTGCGATTTCCCACCCGTGTCGGCATTAGACCGATATGCATTGAACCCTTAAAAATTTTTGAGAATTGCTTTCAGGTGATGAGGTTCGTGCAGCCGGTGATACGGTTCACGGACGAAATCGACGAGTTTTTTCGTCGATTGCATTTTCCTATAATTTGTAACCAAGGAGAAAAATCAATGGATCAGATCGCACCCACTACCTTTAAACCCCGACTGAAAGTCCTTAATCGAGAACAGGCGTTGACCATTCATACGGCGGCCCTGGAGATTCTCGATCGGAACGGGTTTACCATCGAACACGAAGGCGCCCTCAACATGCTGCTGGAAGCCGGATGCACCCGGAACGGGGACGACAAGGTCCTGATGCCCGCTTACCTGGTGGAGGAGGCGTTGCGCACGGCGCCCCGGCAGATCACCATGTTCGACCAAAAAGGGGAGCGTGCCATGGCCCTGGTGGATGACAACTTCTATTACGGCACCGGGTCGGATACCATCTTCACCCATGACCTGGAAACCGGCCAACGCCGCAGAACGGTTCTGGCCGATTCCGGAAATTTCGCCAAGCTGATCGACGGGCTCGACAACATGGATTTTTCCATGTCCATGGGAAACCCCGAGGATGTCCCTATCGAAGACATCTACGTGCATGTGTTCGGCGAAATGGTCCGCAGCAGCAACAAGGCCATCTGTTTTATCGCCGACAGCGGCCGGGATATCGAGAAGATTCACCGAATCGCCTGCGCAGTGGCCGGGGGAGAGGACGCATTGGCTGAAAAGCCTTTTATTCTCAACTATTCCGAAGCCATCAGCCCGCTTCGGTTTCCCAAAAACGTGATGGAGAAGCTGATCTTCTGTGCCGAAAAGAAGATTCCGATCTGTCTGCCCTCCGGCTGCAATGCGGGCGGCGGCGGTCCGGTGACCCTGGCCGGCGCCATGGCGCTGGGGCTGGCTGAAAACCTGGTGGGCCTGGTGATTCACCAGCTGGCCGGCAAGGGATCTCCGTTCCTGTTTGCGCCCAACGTGTCCATTCTGGACATGAAATCCACCGTGATTTCCTACGGCTGCCCCGAATGGGCCCTGACCCAGGCCGCTTTGGCCGACATGCGGGATGAAATCTACGGACTGCCCATCTGGGCCTATGCCGGATCATCCGATTCAAAAGTCCTCGATGCACAGGCCGGCGCCGAGGCCGCCTTTTCCATCCTGACCGCCATGCAGTCCCGGTGCAACTTCATCCATGATGTGGGATACATCGAGCACGGCAACACCTCCTCTCTGGAACTGCTGACCCTGGCCGACGAACTGGTGGCCATGAGTCGCCATTTCATGGAGGGGATTCCGGTTAATGAAGACACTCTGGCACTGGATGCCATCGACCGGATCGCCAACGGCACCGGAAACGCGATTTTCCTCTCGGATCCCCATACATTCAAACATTTCAAGAATGCCCATTTCCATCCCAAGCTGATCGACCGGTTCCGCTATGAAACCTGGGAGAAGAACGGATCCATGGACATGTATCAACGCTGCAATGCCGAAGCCAAGCGCATCCTGAAGGAGCATGAGGTGGAGCCCAAGTCCGACGAGGTGATCCGAGAAATCGAGACTATTTTGAACGGAAAGAAGAAAGCCGCCTGATTCAACGGCAGCTTTAAACAATTACGCATTCGGAGATCGGCGGGTGAGAACCAGGGGTTCTCCCTGCCGATTCTTATTTGAGTACGGCAGAAGGTTTTTTTTCAGGAAATCGGTCGCATCCACCGATATGCCGTCGGCGGATTCCGGATTTTACGGGGACCTTAATGACTCGGTGACTTATCGGACACGGGGTTCAAAAGACTTTCAATCACCTCGGACATTTCCCCGACGCTGATCGGTTTCAGTAGAAACCGGTCGATCCCCAGTTCTCGGGTTCTTTCTTCGGTAATTTTTTCACTGAACCCGGTGCAGAGCACGACCGGAACATCCGGTCGGATCTTTTTGATTTCCACGGCCAATCGGTCTCCCGTCATCGCCGGCATGGTCATATCGGTGATGACCAGGTCGAAATTCTGCGGTTTTTTTTCGAACAAACTCAATGCCTCGGTGCTGCCGGTGACGGCGGTCACCCGATACCCGAGGTTTTCCAGGATGCGTCCCTGCATGGCGATGATGGGTGCCTCATCGTCCACCATCAGGATGTGACCATGCCCCAAACTCCGAAGCTCACCGGACCGGCGTGGATCCGGATTTTCCGCTTCGGCCGCTACCAGCGGAAAATGGATGACGAAGGTCGCCCCGGTTTCGGGACCGCTTCGGACGGCGATATGGGCTTTGTGATCCTGAACGATGCCGTGGACCATGGACAGTCCCAGCCCGGTCCCCTTGCCCACTTCTTTGGTGGTGAAATAGGGGTCGAAAATTTTGTCGAGAATCTCCCCGGGAATCCCCTTTCCGTTGTCCGCTACAGTGAGCCGAAGGTAACGGCCGGGCTCAAGCCCGGGGAATGCCTCGATTTCTTCGGACCTCGGTTCCGTCTCTTCCAGACGGATGTTCAGGATACCGCCGCCCACCTGCTCCAGGGACTGCTTGGCATTGGTGCAGAGGTTGAGCAGAATTTGATGAATCTGGGTGGGGTCGGCGGAAATGAATCCGAGATTTTCTTGAATATCGGTTCGAATGTCGATGGTGGACGGCAGTGAAGCCCGAAGCAGCTTCAACGCCTCCTTGACAATAGGCCCGATGCGGACGGCGGAAAAGACCTTTTCTCCCTGACGGGCAAAGGTCAGAATTTGAGTGACCAGATTTTTGGCGCGAAGCCCGGCCCGGTATATCTCCTGGACATTGATGTGGAGCGGGGAATTCTCCGGCAGATCGTCCAGAGAGAGCTCCGCATATCCCAGAATCAGAGACAGGATGTTGTTGAAATCGTGGGCGATCCCGCCGGCCAGGGTGCCGATGGCCTCCATTTTCTGGGCCTGCCGAAGCTGAATCTCCAGGTTTTTCCGTTCTTGTTCGATCCGTTTCTGTTCGGTGATCTCCAGACCGGTTTCCACCACCCCGGTGACCTCTCCCCGTTGGTTCAGGACCGGGTACCCGCGGACCCGCCAGACCCTTCCGTCCGGATAGGTGATCTCCTCTTCATGAACTTCGGCCTGGTTCCAGCTCTTTTGCACCGGGCATTCCTGGCAGGGAACGGCGGTCTTTTGCCAGATCTCGTGGCAGTATTTTCCTACCAGCTTTTCCGGGGTGGCGCCGGCCAGTTCGGCGGCTGTGCGGTTGGCCCAGATGATTCGGAAATCCGCATCGATATAGGCTACCCGCTCGGTCATGCTGTCGAGGATGGCCTGTTTCTCCTTTTCGCTTTTGCCCAGGGAGGCCTTGGCCTTTTTCTCGGCGGTGATGTCGGTGAGCGTCAGCAGAATGCCGCCTTGGTCGCGGCGCCCCTGGTCGGCCGGGGTGCTTTCCACTCGGGCGTGAAAAATCTTGCCGCCCTTGGGGAGCATTTCCATTTCGCATCGCACCCGAGTCCCGGTGCGGTGCACCTGATGGAGATGATTGAAAAAGAGATCGTGCTGACGCGGCGCCACAAAGGCCACCAGCGGCTTCTGCTTGAGGGCGGAGCGCTCCATGTCGAGGAGATCGCATCCGGTGAGGTTGACTTCCTGAATCATTCCCGAGGTATCCAAAAGAAAATATCCCACCGGGGCCAGATCAAAAAGCTCGTAATACTTGTTGCGGGATGCCTCCAGACTGTTCTGGGCTTCCGCCAGCTCCGTGTTCTGTATCTCCAGCTCCGCCTGATACACCTGAAGTTCATGGACGAGTTTGTCCAGGTCTTCAGCCTGAAAATCGGCCGCCGACGGTTGAGATTTCGCAGCCAGTGCTTCGGCTTTTTCTCGAAGCGATGCCAGCCATTCCGAATGGTTTCGATCTGATTTTCGGTTCACCATGTTCTTCTTCTTTAAAAATGCCCTTTTTCCCAGAATGAATTCGCCCGGCGCAGGATTGCGGGCAAAGCCGTTTTTGATATCAATCGCAGACCGCGGCTTCCGGTATATCGGCATGGCTGATGACCATCCCGCCCCCTTTTTCCTGCAACCGGGTAGCCTGAATCAGGACCCGTTTGGCGCCGTCTTCTCCGGACCAGGTATAGGCTCCCGAGAAAAAGGGGGTATTCCCCTCCAAGACCGATTTCAGCCGTTCCTTGAGGGTTTCAACCGAGCATTCCCCTTCATCTTCGGAGAATCGCCGCCACAGGGTCGTGTAGTCGCCGTTTTCCGACGCTGATTTGAGCTCTGAATCTTCTTGTTCGGCATATTCCCGCCAGGCCCGGTTGGTGGCCTTGACCTCTCCCTGAGGACTGATGATCGCCATTCGCCCCGGGAACATCTCGATAAAATGGTTCAGAAGATGATCTTTTTCTTTTTGCATATGGGCCAGATCGTCCTCGGCTTTCTGGAGAACGGAAACATCCACGAAATTGACCACCGCGCCCCGGGGGTGGTCGTTTTCATCCAGGTAGGGAAACATCTTGATCAGGATCGGAGCGCCGTTCTTATGTGATACTTCTCGGGTAAATCCCTTTCCGGTCTGTATCACCTGCCGGGCATCGTCGCCGAATTCATCATAGTGAAGATTGTGGGAGATGTGGGACAGAGGGCGGTCGACATCCTGCTCCATGAGATTGATGTGGCGGGTGGAGGCCGGAGTGAACCGGCGAATCCGCATGGCATTGTCCAGAAAAACGGTACCGATGTCGGTACACCGAAGCAGGTTGTCCATATCATTGTTCAGATCGGTCAATTCCTGAATCTTGTGCTGGTATTCGTTGTTGACCGTGTAGAGTTCTTCGTTGACCGACTGAAGCTCCTCATTGGTACTTTGAAGCTCCTCATTGGAGGCGAGCAGTTCTTCGTTGGTGGCCTGCAATTCTTCATTGGAGGTCTCCAGTTCTTCGATGGTGGCCTGAAGGTTTTCCCGGGTTTGCTGAAGGTCCTGCTCCAGATCCTGAATTCGGTATCCGGCTTGAACATTCGGGCGGTCTCCGTTCTTTTCATCGCCCGCATGGGGAACGATCTGTCTGGACGGCTCAAAAAACACCAGCAGGTATCGCCGGGTCTGCCGGTCCGATTGGATGATCCGCACCCTCAGATCGATCTGCCGAAGCCGGTCTTTCTTTTTAAACGAAATATCCTTGTAAACAATCTCTTTTTCTTCTTTCAGGGTGCGATGGAGGGCGGTGCCCATGGGCATGGAGATTTCCGGGTGGACCAGTTTCAGAACATCCAGACTGACTTCGCCGCCGGCAAATGTGAGATAGTCCCCGGAATCTCCGAAAATATAGACCAGTTTAAAATCCTCGTCGACCAGAATGCAGCACCGGGACGTGGAGAGCACCATCGTATGGCAAATCTGTTCCAGAAGTTCAAAAGTGATCCTTTGAGAGTGTCGAAGCGAGGTTTTGGAGACCCGTTTTTTGGGCGTCAGTTCGGGCATGGAGAGGGTCGGGGCCAACGGTGCTTTGTGATCGCTCCGGGCCTGGAACAGTTTCCATTTGGTGTCGAGGGTGTTGAAATGGTCGGATTGATCCCCGAGGCTTTCGCTGGAGCCCAGGAATAAAAAGCCGCTGGTCTTCAAGGAAAAGGAAAACAGGGAGAGGATTTTTTTCTGTAAAACCGGTTTCAGATAGATCAGAAGGTTTCGGCAGCTGATCAGGTCCGTTCGGGTGAATGGCGGGTCCTTGCTCAGGTTGTGGGCGGCGAAGACCACCATCTCCCGAATCCGGCGGCTGACCTGGTAATTCCCCTCCTTCTTGGTGAAGAACCGCTGAAGCCGTTCGGGGGAGAGATCGGCGGCGATGGATTCGGGGTAGGTTCCGTTGCCGGCGAAGGTGAGGGCCTCCCGGTCGATATCGGTGGCGAAAATTTTGATGTCGGCGGTTTTTCCGGCGGCTTCGAAATATTCCATGAAGAGCATGGCCAAAGAATAGGCCTCCTCTCCGGTGGAACAGCCGGCGCACCATACCCGCACCGGGTCTTTGGAGGATCGGTCTTCGAAAATGGCCGGAATCACCTCCTTGGCCACTTTTTCATAGGCTTCGGGGTCCCGGAAAAAATTGGTGACGCCGATCAGAATCTCCTTGTACAGGAGAAATTTTTCACGGGGCGATTTCCGCATGTATCGCAGGTACTCGTCCAGTTTTTCAAGCTGGTTGACCTGAAGCCTTCGTTCGATGCGACGGATTACCGTAGACGGCTTGTAGTAGCTGAAATCGACTCCGCTCTCCTGATTGAGCAGTTGAAGGATGTTCCCGAGGGTGTCCTCGTCGGTGATCAGCGATTTATGGGAAATGTCCCCTTCGTTCGGAACATGGTGTTTCGTAAAATGGACCAGTTCCGCCGGCATCTCCTCTGGAGGAAGGATATAATCGGCCACCCCGGTGGAGATGGCGCTGCGGGGCATGCCGTTGAATCTGGCCGATTCTTCGTCCTGCACCATCACCATGCCTCCGGATTCCTTGATGGCTCGGACCCCTCGCATGCCGTCGCTGCCGGTTCCCGAAAGAATGATCCCGATGGCGGTTTCTCCCTGGTCCTCGGCCAGAGACCGGAAAAAGATGTCGATGGGCAGATTGATCCCCGACTGGCTGTCCTTCTCCCGAAGTCGAAGCTTACTCCCCTCGATGGTCATGTTTTTTTTGGGCGGGATCAGATAGACGCAGTCGGGATGGACCGGATGGCCGTCCTCGGCCCTGAACACCGACATTCGGGTATGCTTGGACAGAAGTTCCACCATCAGGCTTTTGTAGTCGGGGGAGAGGTGTTGGACTACCACAAAGCCCATGCCGGAATCCGGGGGCATGTTCCGGAAGAGGCGCTCCAGGGCTTCCAGGCCGCCGGCCGATGCCCCGATGCCCACGATGTGATGAGCGGTACCGTGCTCCGGGGCTTTGGGCGGAGAGGTTTCTTTTCTTTCGAAGGGAGATCGGGTGTTGTCGGCCGGGATTTGATCCGCCATTTTCTTATGCCTTTGTATTGGAATTGTCGAATGCGGGCCGAAGAAGAGAGGGCATAAAACCGAAATCCGCCGGAGGTGAAAAACGGCTATCGCCGCGGAATCCGGTTCATCGCCATCAGCTTTTTCAAAGCGTCGTAAGGCTGGGCTCCGGTGAGTCGCTGAAACCCCGTCAGAAAAGTGGGCACCGCGGTCACCCCCATCTCCCGGGATCGGGTCCAGTCCCGGTCTACCGCCGCTGCAAAAGACCGGGTGTTCAGTACATCACGGGCCGCTTCCTTTGAAAGCCCGGCCGATTCGGCCATCTCCAGCAGAACCGATTCCTGCGCAATGTTTTTGCCTTCGGCGAAGTAGGCGTGAAAGGCGGTATGATGAAACGCGTCCCCTTTGCCCCGGGTTTCAGCCCACGTGCCAATTTCCTGAGCCAGGCGGCTGTTATAGGTGTACTTCCGGTCTCCGAAAGGAAGCCCCTCTTCGGCGGCCGCCTGTCTCAGGCGGGCCAGCATTCGGGGAATATCCATTCCGCGATCCCGAAACAGGTCATCCAGGGACCGGCCTTCCGGGGGCGTCTCCGGGTGGAGAGGAAAATGGGTCCACTTCACTCGGACTTCGTACTCTTTTTGAATTTTTTCAATACGCCCGGTAATGAAATAGCACCAGGGTCAAATATAGTCTGAAAAGATTTCCAGAACCCGGGGGTCGGCCATGTCGTCCTCCATATGGATCATAGAAAATAAAAGATAGTCCTTCATCTTGTCAAGGGGGCCGGCATCCTATCGATCGAAGGATTCGAGGGCGGCTCCGAATACCGCGACCGCCGGTTCCGCGATTCTGGTATCGTCATACTCCACGAACTCGCCGCTCATCTCTTGCGGGGCATGCAGGGCCAGCCAGGCCACGGAGCGGGCCGGAACATAGGCTGGTTCCAGCTTGTTTTCGGATTTAAGGGTTTGAAAATAAGTGACCTTGTCTTCGGACATGGCGCCGGGGCCCTCTTCCCGGATCATTTCCTGCATTCGCGTGTCCACCACCCCGGGCCGAACCGCCACGGAAACAACATCGGGTTCTTCCTCGGCCAGAATGCGTGTGAAATGAGTCAGCCCGGCTTTGGCCGTGCAGTAGGCGCTCCAGCCCTGAATCGATTTGACGGCGGCTCCGCTGGAGATGTTGATGACCCGGCCGTGGGCGGCCCGCAGGTGGGGCAGGGCGGCACGGGTGAGAAAAAACGGCCCCAGAAGATTGACCTCGATGTTGTACCGCCAGGCATCCGGATTGGCATCGGCCACCGGGGCGATGGGCCCCAACAGGCCGGCGTTGTTGATCAGGGCGTCCAGACGGCCGAACCGGTCGATGGTCTCCCGAACCGCTTCATTGCAGCCGGTCTGCCCGGCGATATCGGCGGAAAAGGGCAGTCCATCCCCCCTCGAGCGGCGGATCTCTTCTGCGATCTCTTTCAGGGAATCGGCGGATCGGGCCACCAGGGTGAGACGGGCCCCGGCCTTGGCCAGCCAGCGGGCGATCTCGGCGCCCATTCCGCGGGATGCGCCGGTCAGGAGTATAACGGGTCCATCAGCCATATACCATCCTCCAGGTTCAGGTGTTCGGAAATGTTCGGTAAAATCGATCGATGACGTTCAGCAGATCTTCGGGTAGCCGAGACGGCGCCGCTTGGGTGATCTCGTCGGGTACCTCGTCGTAAAACGCTTCGGCAATGCCGCCGGCTTTGCTTCTTCCTCATCTGATTACCCATGATCGGTTTTTGCGTTATCAGGTCGGAAAAATCATTTTGCCGCTGGTGGAAAGGTCATATCCCGCCATCGTGGCGGCGGCATCCAGAAAAGCCGACTCGTGCAGCATGCCGAAAAAAAGCTGGACCCCTTCATCAAAAAAGCGCTCTTTGGTGACCAGAAGGTCGAAGCGCTCCCACCGCAGGGGAATGAAATCGAGGTTCAGAAGCTGGGCGATGGGCCGAATGGACGGGGCGGCGTCCACATTTCCGGAGAGGATTTCCAGCCCCGCATCCAGATGCTTGGAGACTTCCCGGTCATACCCGGCCAGCTGTTCAGGGGCGATGCCCGCCTTTTTAAGTTCCCGGTCAAAGAGCAGACGGGTGCCGGTACCCACCGGACGATTGACGATTTTGAGCCCTTTCCGGGCGAGATCGGCGATACCGCCGATGGATTTGGGATTCCCTTTTTGAACCAGGATGCCCTGTTCCCGGCGGCAGAAATTGACGACGGCCGGGGATTTTTCCAGTTCCCGGGTGGCGAATTCGAAGTTGTACTCTTTTTCGTTCTCCTGAAGCAGGTGGCTCGAAGCGATATGGCAGAGGCTCCGGCGCAGGGCTCGAATCCCGCCCATGGACCCCAGATTGCCGAAGACCGCCAGGTGCTCCGAATAGAGGCGGTTGAAAACGGTCAATGCTTTGTCCAGAAGCGGATCATTGGAGCCGGCCAGGATCAGCAACCCGTGGTAGGGGGGGAGCTGAATGGCGGGTTCGGGATAATTGAGGGTGTTGTTTTCGACCCATTGTTCCACCAGGTGCCGGGGAAAGAGCCATTTCCCCGTGATTTTGGTTGCCGGCAATCCCTTTTCGGAAATCAGGGAGTAGACCATCTTTTCATTGATATCGAGGAATTTGGCTACCTGTTTGGTTGAAAACATCTCCTTCATCAGATGCGCCTCTGGTCATTTCAAGGGTTAGGGGCCCGGCTGCATAAATTCGATTCCATTCATGACACTATATGGTTGGTGCGGACCCTGTCAACCGAAACGATGATCAAGGCCGGACCGGGCGATTCGGGGTTGGATAAGATTTTGACATTTAATCCTTTTTCTGTTAAACTTTCTTTCAGTTGGATCGGGATGAGGAGGTAGGCCTGTTTTTACAATCCACTAAAACACTTTTGGAGGAAAGGAAAAATCGTATGCTCAAGAGAGTGACCATTCTGCTGTTTTCCATTGTGTTTCTTTTTTCGGGGTCCGTCTTTGCGGCCGAACCCCAACAGGGAGGCACCGTCGTATTCGGGCGGGGCGGCGACAGCGCCGGTCTGGACCCGGCTTTTGAAACCGACGGCAACTCCTTTATGATCTGCGACAATGTCTTTGATCAGCTGGTGCTCTACGCCGATGAATCGACGGAGACGGTGCCGGGACTGGCGACGTCATGGGATATTTCCTGGGACGGGCTCACCTACACCTTCCACCTTCGGGAAGGGGTCAAGTTTCACGACGGCACCGAAATGAACGCCGATGCGGTGGTCTTTTCCATCGGCCGCATGATGAAAGAAAAGAGGGTCAAGTTCCACAAAGACGAGTGGGAATTTCCGGATAAACAACCGCCGGCCGAATACTGGCTCAGCATGGAGATGGACGATACCATCGGCAGCATCGAGGCGGTGGACAACCATACCGTGGTGTTTCGTCTGAAACGGCGGGAAGCCCCGTTCATCGCCAATATGGCGATGGATTTCGCCGCCATCGTAAGCCCCACGGCGGTGCTTAAGCTGAAGGACGATTTCCGGTCCAATCCGGTGGGCACCGGCCCCTTCAAGTTCGTGAAATGGATCAAAGACGACCGGATCATCCTGGAGGCCAATCCGGATTACTGGAACGGCCGACCCTATCTCGACCAGGTGATTTTTCGGGTGATTCCCGACAACTCGGTTCGGTTCCTGGAGCTCAAGACCGGGAATATCGACATCTGCCAGTTCCCCAACCCCGAGGACATCGATCTGGCCGAAAAGGACAAGAACCTGAAACTGGTCTCCCAGCCGGGCATGAACATCGGGTATGTCAGCTTCAACCATACCAAACCGCTGTGGCAGGACAAAGAGATCCGCAGGGCCTTGGCTTACGCCATCAATAAAAAGTCCATCGTCGACAACATCTACTACGGCCTGGGGCAGGTGGCCAAGAACACCATTCCGCCCACCCTCTGGGGATACAACGATGATATCGAGGATTATCCCTATGATCCCAAGATGGCCAAATCCCTGCTGGAAGAGGCCGGATTTTTTCAGAAACTCGAGGAGGCCGGGCAGGAGAAGATTACCCTCTGGTCCATGCCGGTGCCCCGGCCCTACAACCCCAACGGAATGAAGGTGGGCGAGGCGATTCAGGCCAACCTCAAGGACGTCGGCATCGACGTGGAACTGGTGAGCTTTGAATGGGGCACCTATCTCAAGAAGCAGCGGAACCAGCCGCCGGAGATGGACCTGTTCCAGTTGGGCTGGACCGGCGACAACGGTGATCCGGACAATTTCCTGGCGGTCCTTCTGGACGGCCTGGCCGACCCCAACGTGCGGACCCAGTGGAAAAACGAGGCGTATCATGATACCATCCTCGAGGCCAAACAGGCCACCTCCCGGGAAGAGCGGGTGGCGCTTTACCGCCACGCCCAGGTGCTGATCCATGAAGAGGTGCCCATGATCAACATCGCCCATTCCCTGGTGGTCTGGCCCATGAAGGAGCGGGTCATGAACTTCAAACTGCACCCCACCGCCAGTGTGCGCATGCACCAGGTCTGGGTGAAAAAGTAAATCAACACCGGGGTCGGTCGGGCACACCTCGACGGCCCCGGATTCTCCGGGATCGTTGAGTCGTACTCGACCCAATATCCCGGAACGCGGGCTGTGAGGAGATATATTGTCCCGGTTCATTCTGCGCCGATTCCTGTCCCTGATTCCGACGGTGTTGGGGATTTCCATTCTGGTTTTTTTTATGGTTCATCTCATTCCCGGAGACCCGGCCGAGATGATGCTGGGGGAGCGGGCCTCGGAGGAATCCCTCAAGCAGCTGCGGGAACAGCTGGGATTGAACGAACCGCTTCATGTCCAATACGGGCTGTTCATGTCCCGCCTGGTGCGGGGGGATCTGGGAAGGGCCCTTCGCACCAATGAAAAGATCACCACCGAAATCATACAGCGGTTTCCGGCCACCATCGAGCTCTCCCTGGCCGCCATCCTGATCGCCACCGTGTTCGGCATGCTGGCCGGGATCATTTCGGCCACCCGGCAATACTCGGTCTTCGACTATGTCAGCATGGTGATCTCCCTGATCGGGGTGTCCATGCCGATCTTCTGGCTGGGGCTGGTCCTGATGATCATCTTCTCCCTGAACCTCGGCTGGCTTCCGCTCTCGGGCCGCCTGAGCTACTTCATCGAACTGGAAACCATCACCAATCTCTACGTCATCGACAGCGTCCTTACCGGCAACTGGACCGCCTTCAAAGACGCAGTCTGGCACCTGATCATGCCGGCCTTCACCCTCAGCACCATCCCCATGGCCATCATCGCCCGCATCACCCGGTCGTCCATGCTGGAGGTGCTTCGGCAGGACTATATCCGCACCGCCAAGGCCAAGGGGCTGTCGCCGGCAACGGTCTACCTCAAACACGGGCTTAAAAACGCCATGATCCCGGTCATCACCGTGATCGGCTTGCAGTTCGGGATTCTGATGGGCGGGGCCATTCTCACCGAGACCATCTTCGCCTGGCCGGGCATCGGCAACTGGATTCTGAACGCGGTCTACGCCCGGGACTTCAACGCGGTTCAGGGCGGCACCATGCTGGTGGCCACGGTCTTTGTGCTGATCAACATGGTGGTGGATATTCTCTATGCAATGGTCAACCCCCGAATCAAGGTGAGCTGATGACGACGACCGCGGCGGAACACCCCGGGCAGGTACCCCGGGGAGCAGCTGATAAGTCCCGAAGCCCTCTGTTGGAATCCCTGCTTCGGCTACGAAAAAACAAGATCGCCATGGCCGGGCTGGTGATCATCTCCCTGTTTCTGATCATGGCCCTGTTTTCCCCCTGGATCGCGCCCCATGATCCCTTAAAACAATCCCTCTACGACAAACTTCAACCCCCGGTGTGGGAGGAGAAGGGGACCTGGACCTATCCGCTGGGCACCGACGATTTCGGCCGGGATCTTCTGAGCCGGATCATTTACGGATCACGGATCTCCATGCTGGTGGGGGTGGTGGCGGTCACCATTTCTCTGTTTTTCGGCACCCTGGCCGGCGCCGTGGCCGGGTTTTACGGGGGGATCGTCGACAACATCATCATGCGGCTGATGGACATTTTGCTGGCCTTTCCCTCGATTCTGCTGGCCATCGTCATCGTGGCCTTTCTGGGGCCCAGCCTGGAGAACGCCATGATCGCCATCGGGGTGGTCTCCATTCCGCGGTATGCCCGCATCGTCCGTGGATCGGTGCTGGAGGAGTACTCCAAAGATTATGTCCAGTCGGCTCGGGCTTTAGGGGCCCGGGATACCCGGCTTATTTTCGTCCACATCCTGCCCAATTGCCTGGCGCCGCTGATCGTTCAGACCACTTTGGGCTTTGCTTCAGCCATTCTGGAGGCGGCCGCCCTGAGCTTTCTCGGCCTGGGAGCCCAACCCCCGACCCCGGAATGGGGGGCCATGCTGGCCAACGGCCGTGCCCTGATCCTTCGGGCCTGGTGGGCGGTCACCTTTCCCGGGTTGATGATCCTCTGCGCCGTGCTCGGGTTCAATCTTCTGGGCGACGGGCTTCGGGACGCCCTGGACCCCCGGCTGAGGGAATAGGAGGTGGCCTCGGTGAGCGAACCGTTGTTGGAAGTCAAAGGGCTCAAAACCTATTTTTTCACCGACCGGGGTATCGCCTGCGCGGTGGACGACGTCAGCTTTTCCATCGAGCCGGGCCGGACCCTGGCCATCGTGGGGGAATCCGGATGCGGCAAAAGCGTCACCTCGCTGTCGGTAATGCGGCTCATTCCCACCCCGCCGGGCCGGATCACCGCGGGAGAGATTCTGTTCAACGGAACCGACCTGCTCAAGGTATCCGAAAAACGGATGCGGTCGATTCGGGGCAACCAGATCTCCATGATTTTTCAGGAACCGATGACCTCCCTCAATCCGGTGTTTCGGGTGCGGGAGCAGATTTCGGAGGTCTTGAAACTGCACCAGAAGCTGTCCAAGACCGAGGCCCTGGATAAGGCCGTGGATCTGCTTCGGCAGGTGGGCATCCCCTCCCCTGAATCCCGGGTTCACGACTATCCCCACCAGATGAGCGGGGGGATGCGGCAGCGGGTGATGATCGCCATGGCCCTGGCCTGCGACCCCCGGCTGATCATCGCCGATGAACCTACCACCGCCCTGGATGTCACCATTCAGGCCCAGATCCTGGAGCTGATGGACAACCTGCGGGACAATACCGGCGCCGCTATTTTGCTGATCACCCATGATCTCGGGGTGGTGGCCGAAACCGCCGAGCACGTGGTGGTCATGTACGCCGGTCGGGTGGTGGAAGAGGCGGATGTCAAGGATCTCTTCAATGATCCGCTGCATCCGTATACCCGGGGGTTGATGCGGTCCATCCCCGGCACCTCGGCGGAAACCGACCGAAGCCGTCTGGAGGCCATTCCCGGAGTGGTGCCGAGCCTTCTGAACCTGCCGAAAGGGTGCAAGTTCAACGACCGGTGCCGTCATGCCTTTGACCGGTGCTTCGAAGCGGAGCCCTGGCTGCTGGCGCCCAAAACCGGCCACTCGGTACGGTGCTGGCTTTTCGAAGACAAGGAGGCCGAATGACCCGCCGGGACAATGGAGACAAACTGGTGGTTCTGAAAGGGGTTCGTAAGTATTATCCGGTCAAGGAGGGCGGCCTGATCGGAGAAAAGAGCGCGGTCAAGGCGGTGGACGGGATCGACCTGGATATTCAACGGGGAGAGACCCTGGGATTGGTGGGGGAATCCGGCTGCGGCAAGTCGACCCTCGGCCGGGTCATCCTGCGGCTGGAACCGCCCACTCAGGGGGAGATCTATTTCGACGGAGAGGATGTCCTGGCCATGTCGTCCAATCAGATGCATGGACTCCGCCGCCGAATGCAGATCATCTTTCAAGACCCTTACTCCTCCCTCAATCCCCGTCAGACGGTGGGGGGAATCATCGGTGAAGGGCTGTTGATCCACAAAGTGGGGACCAAATCCGAACGGACCGAGCGGGTCCGCCACATCATGGAGGTGGTGGGGCTTCGGCCGGAATACATCAACCGGTATCCCCACGAGTTTTCCGGCGGACAGCGGCAGCGGATCGGGGTGGGCCGGGCCCTGGCCCTTCAGCCGGAACTGATCATCTGCGACGAGCCGGTCTCGGCCCTGGACGTCTCCATTCAGGCCCAGGTGATCAATCTTCTGATGGATCTTCAGGAGGAGTTCCACCTGACCTATCTGTTTGTGTCCCACGATCTGTCGGTGGTCCGGCATATCAGCGACCGGGTGGCGGTGATGTATCTGGGCCGGTTGGTGGAGCTGGCCGACAAGCGGGAGTTGTATGACAACCCGCTTCATCCCTATACCCGGGCCCTTTTGGAGGCGGCCCCGGTGCCGAACGCCAATGTGGTGAAAAACCGCAAGGGGCTCACCGGGGACATACCCAGCCCGCTGTCGCCGCCGCCGGGGTGCCACTTTCATCCCCGCTGCCCCCATGTGATGGACCGGTGCCGGGAGAAGGTTCCGGCTTTTCAGGAGCATACGCCGCATCATTGGGTGCGGTGCTTTCTCTACAGTGACGAAACCGCATAGTGTCAAAAACATTTAGCCTTGAATTTCTGGATTTATGAATCAGACACCCGATCAATTTTCCGAAGAAACGCCCGACCGGGAACCTTTTTCCGAGGGTATGGGCATCACCAAGATGTTTCAGCCGTACAATTGGTTTTTCAGCAGCGAGGTCTTCAGCAGCGCTCTTCTTCTGTTCACCTCGCTCAGCGCCATTTACTGGGCCAATTCCGAGCTGGCCGAGGTGTATCACCATTTTCTGCACACCGAGATTTCCCTGTTTTTCGGAGAGGCGCATTTCGGACGCTCCCTTCTGCACTGGATCAACGACGGGCTGATGACCCTTTTTTTCTTTACGGTGGGTCTCGAGATCAAGCGGGAGATCCTGGTGGGGGAGCTGGCTTCTCCCAAAAAGGCGCTCCTGCCGGTGATCGCGGCCCTGGGGGGGATGATCTTTCCGGCGGCCATTTATCTGTTTTTCAATTACGGCACCCCCAATGCGGGCGGATGGGGAGTGCCCATGGCCACCGACATCGCTTTCAGCCTGGGCGCAATCGCCCTTTTCGGAACCCGGCTTCCCCTGGGTCTGCGGGTATTTCTGGCCGCCTTCGCCATCGCCGACGACCTGGGGGCGGTCCTGATCATCGCCGTTTTCTATACCAAAACCATTTCCCTGGTCCACATCATCGTCGCAGGCCATTTCATTCTGGGCCTGGTTCTGGCCAATCTCCTCTTCATTCGATGGATACCGCTCTACGGCATTCTGGGATTCGGCACCTGGGTGGCGGTGCTGGGGTCGGGGATTCACCCGACCATCGCCGGGGTGATTGTGGCCCTTCTGGTACCGGCCCAGGGCAAGTACAATACCTTCGGGTTCGT
Source organism: Desulfococcaceae bacterium (assembly GCA_046541495.1). Classification (GTDB taxonomy): domain Bacteria; phylum Desulfobacterota; class Desulfobacteria; order Desulfobacterales; family Desulfococcaceae; genus JAABSQ01. Next base: position 20,303 of record JBKHDE010000004.1, on the reverse strand, counting down.
GGAACGGGTGCGGCAGGTGATGGCGGATTTCCGGTGCCATGAACAGAGCTGCGACCATGTCCACGGGATTCTGCTCAACGAGGGGCACCTCAACGCGGTCCACACCCTGGAGATCGCCTGTCATGACGTGGAAACCCCGCTGCAGCGACTGGAACATGCGCTCCACCCCTGGGTGGCCTACCTGATTCTGCCGCTGTTCGCTCTCGGGAACGCGGGTCTCTCCTTTCAGGGCATGACGGTGGCCGACTCCATTGCGCATCCGGTCACCCTCGGGATCATCCTCGGTCTGTTCGTGGGCAAACCCCTGGGGATCGTGCTCTTCTCTTATGCCGCCGTCAAGCTCGGGGTGGCCTCTCTGCCGGAAAGGGTGAACTGGGGCCATATCACCGGCGCGGCCCTGCTCGGCGGCATCGGATTTACCATGTCGCTGTTTGTCTCCGGTCTCTTTTTCACCTCCCCGGCCCTGCTCAACTATTCCAAACTGGGAATTCTATTCGGTTCGATTCTGTCGGCACTCGGCGGAGTGCTTTTCCTCGGCTTTTTCAGCGGCACACCGGCTGAGGTGATGGAGACGGAGGAAGACTCCGAATCATTGCCTTAGGCGGATGATGGGTTATGTTTAAGAGAACATGGATGACGAACGTTTTACCAATCTTCAAAAACAAGACGAAGGAGGAAATATCCATGAAGGATAAAGAAGAGATTTTGAGGAATATCGAAGCCGCTTTGAACGAATTCGTATCTCAGGATGTTCAGGGGCCCATGAAAGAAGAGATGCGGATGGCTGTTTCCAAATTCTTCAAGGAAGAGGTCAGCAAATACGGGGATGAGGAATTAAAAGAAAAATTCAAGAATCCGGACGCTGTGGTCAAGCAGTTTTCCGAGTTTCTGGAGCGGACCAAATGCATAGCCTGTTGATCCCCGGATAAACAGGTCCGAACCGTGAACCGGCTTCAGCCTGTCGGGTATTCGACCTTTGAAGGTTTCCTCTCGCCCTGGCCCTGCTTGTGGGCCGGGGCAGTCCGCTGCCGGCTGAATCGCCGTCGGCCCTACATACTTCTCCCTATTTCAGCGTCGCCATCTTGCCTCGATCAAAAAAATCCCTATATTTAATGCAAAATCTGACATAAATGTAATTCCGTTTTCGACGGCGTTCGAATGGTTTTTGAAATATAGGAGGATAAAAAGATGATCGGAAATCAGATCAAAACCACTCTGCTGCTGGCGGTTCTGACCGTATTCATTATGCTGATCGGCCGGTTGATCGGCGGCCAGGGCGGAATGGCCCTGGCCTTGCTCTTGGCGGCGGGCATGAATTTTTTCAGTTATTGGTATTCGGACAAGATCGTCCTCAAGATGTACCGGGCTCAAGAAGCGGGCCGGAACGAGGCCCCGGAATTGTACGAGATCGTGAGCGAGCTGGCCCGACGGGCGGAACTCCCCATGCCGCGGCTCTATATCATTCCCCAGGACAGCCCCAACGCCTTCGCCACCGGGCGCAATCCCGATCACGCGGTGGTGGCGGTGACCGAGGGCCTGCTTCGCATCATGGACCGGAAGGAGATTCGAGGGGTGCTGGCCCACGAGCTGTCCCATGTCAAGGATCGGGATATCCTGATCAGTTCCATTGCGGCCACTATGGCCGGGGCCATCATGTTCCTGGCCAATATGGCCCGATGGTCGGCTATTTTCGGCGGGTTCGGCGGCAGAGACCAGGAAGGCGGAATGGGCGTTATCGGCCTGATTCTGACCTCCATCCTCGCGCCCATCGCGGCCATGATCGTTCAGATGGCCATTTCCCGGTCCCGGGAATATCTGGCCGATGAAGAGGGCGCCAAAATCGCCGGAGATCCGGAAGGACTGGCCAGCGCCCTGGAAAAGCTGGGGGCCTATTCCGGGAAAGTGCCCATGCAGGCCAATCCGGCGACCTCTCACATGTTTATCGTCAATCCGCTTTCCGGGCGGAGTATGATGCACCTGTTTTCGACCCATCCTCCCCTGGAGGAGCGGATCGCCCGGCTGCGGGGCCGCCGGGCTTCGGGGGGTCGCGGACAGCGCACCGGAAACGAATCCCGGGGACTGGCCGCCGGCGAAAATATGTGGGACCGGCTTCGATAAATTCTATTTCAGCGGATGATCGGGGCTAGAGCACCTCGGTCATCCGCAATACATCCTCCTGCTTTCCCAGCACCACGATCACATCCCCCGCCTCGAGGGTCTCCGTGGCGATCGGATTGAAAATCATATTCCCGGAGGCCTGTTTGATGGCCACGATGATAACCCCGAAATCCCTGCGGAGGTTGCTGTCGATCAGGTTTTTCCCGATCAGGCCCGACCCCGGACGGATTTTGGCCTCCTCCATCAGAAGCCCCAATTCGTTCGACATGGTCGCGATATCGATGAAATCGACCACGGTGGGCCGCTTGAGCACATGGGCCATTCGGCGACCGCCCAGATAATAGGGGGAGACCACCCGAGTGGCGCCGGCCCGTTTCAGCTTTTCTTCATTTTTGACGTCCGAGGTTCGAGACAGCACGAAGAGATCCGGCCGGATTCCTTTGGCGGTGAGGGTGATGAAGACGTTGTTGGCATCGGAGCGCACCGCCGTCACCAGTCCCTTGGCTTTCATTACCCCGGCCTTGATCAGGGCCTCTTCGGTGGTGGCATCCATCTGAATAAACAGGTAACCCTGTTTTTCCAGGGTGGCCACGGCCGAGTCCTCCTGTTCGATCACCACGAAATCGACGTTATCGTCGAGCAGTTCCTTGCAGATAATCCGACCGATTCGGCCGTATCCGCAGATAATGAAATGATCCTGAAGATTTTTGATTTGCTGTTCCACTCTTCGCCTTTCAAAACTTTTTCTGAGTTCGCCTTCGATAAATATGCGAACCAGGATACCGAGAGAATAGGCCCCCACCGAAATGGAGGCGATGATGACCACCATGGTGAGAATGCGTCCATGAAAGGTGAGGGGTTGGATCTCTGAGAACCCGACAGTGCTGATGGTGATGATGGTCATGTAGAGGGCATCGAAGAAGGGCATCTTTTCCACGGTCGTATAACCGAGGGTGCCGAATGCGAGGATGCCGAACAGGATCACCAGCGAGGAATGTAGTCGTTTGAGGGCCATCTATGGGAAGTCGCATCTCCTTCACGGGCACGCGGACCGGAGCGTGTCAATGGGACCGCATTGGGTAAAAAAGTAATCTTTACAGGAAAAACCGAAGAAAAAGCAAGAAAATTTCGGTGGATGGGTATTCTGGGAGAATCCGGTCGGGAAGGCGGCTGTTCTCGGGGATGGGGACCTCGGCGGGTCCATTACGGAATTCCGCCGGTAGAATTGAGATTTCCCGCCCGCGGGAGTGGATGCCCGCGGGCGGATCACTCCATGAAAAGGTGAACCAGGTCGGGTTCGAGTTCAAGGCGTTCAGGTCAAGTTCAGAATCGCCGTATCGTCTTCAAATCCGGTTTCCAGAACGGTACACTTTCGAATATAAATGGTTTGAACGCCGTTTCGATCGGGGTGGATGGTGCCGGAAGCCCGTATGTACTTCTGGAGGAGGTTCATAAATGCGTCCCGGTTTTCCACCCGGTATTCCTCTTCATCGGTGGCTAGCATCTTAATTTCGATAATGTTTCCGGCTGCATCCCAATCGGAAGCCGCCAGGATCCCTTCTACCGTCGACTTTGTCTCACGGGTTTCCCGGTCTTTGGCCTTCATCGGTATTTATCCTCCTTCACCTCTTGAATTGAGGCATGATCAGCAAAACCGATGCCAGCGCGAATGAAGACCCAAGGAGCCTGTCTATCTGAATGGATTCCTGCCGTTTCCTTTGAAATCAGAGAAATATCGGGGAGTGGTCGAAGACGAACGGACAATGGGGGCGACGCTCCCGGTTGGATTCGGAATCACCGGTTCCGAACGGGAGTTGAAAAGGAAGGCCCCGGCTGTAAAAAATCGGAACGAAGGATTCCGAAATCCGGAAATCGGAATCGGAACTTCAGCCGGGCCGGGCGGATGAGCTATTTAAACGATTCCTTGTGGATGCCGTATTTGGTGAGGAGTTTATGGAGCTGCCGGGTGCTGATGCCCGCTTCCCGGGCGGATTCATTGATTTTGCCGCGGTTTCGGGTCAGCACCTCCTGCAGGTACCGGCGCTCGATGGCTTCCACCCCGTTTTGGCGGACTTCGGCCAGAGTCATGCCGGGATCGAACCGGGCCGGGGACAGTTCGGATTCCCGGCCGAACAGCTCGGCGGGAAAGCTGTCGGGGGTGAGGGCGGTCCCCGATTCCAGAATATAGGCCCGTTCGATCAGGTTTTCCAGTTCCCGAATGTTGCCCGGCCAATCATACCGTTCCAGGGCTTCCATAACCGCGGGATGGACCCCGTGAATGCCTTTGGCGTAGTAGAGATTCAACCGGTTCAGAAAATACTCGACCAGAAGAGTAATGTCCTGAATTCGATCCCGAAGGGACGGAATTTCCACCGGAAATACGTGAAGCCGGTAATAGAGGTCTTTCCGGAAAGTCCCTTCATCGCTCATACCCTTGAGATCGGAATTGGAGGCCGCGATGATCCGCACGTTGGCTTCGATGACCTCTTCTCCGCCCACCCGCTGAAAGGTCCGGTCTTGAAGCACCTGAAGCAGCTTGATCTGGGCGGCCGGCGTGACGGTGCCGATTTCGTCCAGAAAGAGGGTGCCTTCCTGGGCGATTTCAAATTTGCCCGGCTTCCGTTTCACCGCACCGGTGAAGGCGCCTTTTTCATGGCCGAAGAGTTCGCTTTCGAGCAGGGTGTCCGGTATGGCGCCGCAATGAAGGCTGATATAGGGCTGATTTTTGCGGTTGCTGTGTCGATGAATCAGGCCGGCGATGATGCCCTTGCCCACCCCGGTTTCGCCGTAGAGCATCACCGTGGTTTTGGTGGGCGCCACCGAGCGGATTTTGTCGAAGACCTGCCTCATCAGGGGGCTTCGGGTTCTCACGATTTCATGGGATTCGGTTTCCCAAAACTGATCCCGAAGATAATCGAGTTCCGAATTCTTTTTACGGGCCTCGTAAAGGTGTTCGGCGACATACCGGATCTCGGCCGGATTGAGCGGATAGGTGAGGTAATCGCCGGCCCCGGCTTTAACCGCCATGACCGCCTCCCGAATCGCCTCCGAGTCGGTCATTATGATGATTTCGGCGGAGGGCGAAAAACGCCAGAACGGTTGCAGAATGGCCTGACCATCCTCTTTGGGAAGGTCTCCGCGGACCAGATCGAGGTCGGCGAAAATCAGATCGACCCGCCGTTTCTGGACCAGCTCCAGAGCTTTTTCCCGGTCGGGAACTCGGAGGAGTGTGTATCCGGGGAGGCAGGATTCGATCCGAACCGGTGTTTCCCGGTTTTTGGAGATCACCAGGGCGGATTTCACGGTTCCGCCTTCGGTGAAGCATCCAGGGCAGGGGCCGGGCCCGGGGTTCGGGTCCGAACCTCATAGGTGACCCTAACTTTTTCCTTTGATCCGGGGGCCAACTTGATTCCGGCCGGTTCCAGTTGCAGCGGCACCGTGATGGTATCCGAAGAGGTGATCCCGTTCAGGTCCACCGGTTCGGTGTAGAGGGTCGTGATTCGGTCGATGAGGCGGTGCCCGCCCCGCACCCGAACCTTCGGGGGATCCACCTCGGCGTCGGTGATGATCAGATTCGGGTCGAGTTCACCGGCCCAGGTGACCTGCACCGGCACTTCTTTTTCGGCGATTTTGTCCAGGAAGAGCTGAACCGAAGAAGGTTCCACTCGTCTCAGGAGAATGCCCGGCGGGGTGGTGATGTTTTCAAGGTCCACCGGTAAAATGTTTTCCCCGGCATCGAGCTGCGCCAGATCGAGTCGCACGGTCAGTTGCTCCGGCTTCAGGGATTGGATCAATTGGCCTGATCCGCTGAGATAGAGCTGCACCGTATGGACGGAGGTGTCGATAATCTCCATATCCGGAGCCCGGTTGTAAAATTCAAGCGGAACCTCGAGAGAGACCAGGGTATCCGAGCCCCGGGTCAGTTGATACCAGACGGTGAACACAAAAAAGAGAGAAAGCAACGCCGCCAGACCGGTGCGGATCTTTTCCCTTTGAAAGAATCCCGCGCCTGTGGCGGTAATGCCGGAGTGGTCCTGCAACAGACCGATCAGGGCGTCCCGGTCCGGAACGGGTTGAATAGTGAAGTTTTTGACAACGCTGACCTCCCCCCGTTCTTCGGATACCACGATCATCATGGCATCGCTGACTTCGCTCAACCCCAACGCGGCCCGGTGGCGGGTGCCGTACCGAGAAGGGAGGTCTTTGCGCCGGGTTAGCGGAAGAATGGCGCCCACACTCGGAATCCGGTCTCCCCGCACGATGGCGGCCCCGTCATGCACCGGGTTGTCGTGCCAGAAGATGCTGATCAGCATTTCCCGGGTGATGGTTCCGTTCCAGGGAATGCCGTTTTCCACGATTTCCTTGAGGTCGTCCTTGTTGGGAAACACCAGGAGGGCGCCGATGCGTTGCCTTCCCATCTCGAAGACGGCGTCCGCGATGATTTCGTCGGGGGTGGCGTGCCGCCGTTCGGGCAGGCCCCAGAAGATGGATTTGAGGCTATGAGTAGTGAAGACCGACCGAATTTCATTGCGAAAGACCACCACGATGATCAGGGTCGCAACAGCGGTGATCCCGCGAATGACCCAGCTGGTGACCACCAGCCCCAAGGACATGGCCATGACTTGAACCACCTGAAGGGCGGTCAGAACCAGAAGCACCAGGACGATGGGCGTCCCCCGAAAAAGGATGTAGATGCGAAAAAGAATATAGCTGTTGAGGAGGATATCAATAATATCCTGCCATTGAATGCTGTACAGAAAGCTGGTCAGAAATCCCATCGGTATCACCGTGTGACGCTGAACCGAAGCACTTCGAGCACCGCTTCTTCGGGCCCGATGACCTCCACCCGCCAGGGGCCTATATCCGCTCCCCGTAGATGAATGCTGCTGTAGGTCGACCATTTTGGCGGATACAGAACCACCCGTCGGGTGGTGACCAGATCATCCCGACGGTACCATTTGTAGTCGATGACCGTCTGCTCCGGCACGGGTGAAAAGGCGGTAAAACAGTAGACTTCTCCGATGGAGACCGAAAAGACGACGGCCGGATTGACGGGCTGATACTCTTGAATTTCTTCGCACATCACGGCCCGACGCAGGGTGAGCTCGTTTTCGGCGCCGGTCGTCGGGGCAACGGCATCCGGTTCGGTCTGGGCGTGAACCCGGCAGGCGGGATACCCGAGAATGCAGACCAGGAGCAGGAAAATTCGAAAACTCACAGGCCGCATGACGAATCTCTGTGACATGACTTTATCCGGCAAATGAAGAAGCCGGTTTGTTCAGGTACACGACCATACTTTTACCCAGAACCGGATTTAGCAGTTTTTCAATCACCTGAAGAATCCGGGGCCGGTGCATCATTTCCCAGACCAGAAGCCGATGATACAGTTTCACCGGCCGGGCATCGGTTTTTTCGAGTCCGATGAAACATTTCAACCACCAGTAGGGGGTATGAAGCCCGTGGGCCCAATGGATATGCCAGGGGCGAACCCCGGCCCGCTTCAGCAGATCGGTGAGATCCCTCCGGCGGTAAATGCGGATGTGGCCCCCCGGGGTGTTCCAATATCGGGTTGAGAGCCGCCAGCAAATCTGCTCGGGAAGGTACCGGGGGACGCTCACCACCAGATCCCGTCCGGGTTTCAGCACCCGGACGATTTCGGAAACGGCCCTGGTCTGGTCTGGAATGTGCTCCAGGACTTCGGAACAGATCACCAGATCGAAGCAGTCGTCGGGGAAGGGGAGCCGTATGATATCGCTTGCCCCCAGGGCCCAGTTCCCACCACATTCCCCCAGATCCCTTTGATAGAGCATGCGCTCCCGGGCCGTGTCCAGGTCCTGAAAATTGCGGTCGATACCCGTCACATGCACCCCGGCATGCCGCAGGGCTTCCCCCATATGGCGGCCGGTTCCGCACCCGATGTCGAGGATGCGGTCTCCCGAATGAATTCGAAGTTTGGAAAAATCAACGGTGATCACGAATCGCCTCCCGGTAGGCCGCCACCGTTTTTTCGGCTGCCCGTTTCCAGGTAAAGTGTTTCAACACCCGCTTATAGCCGGCCCGGCCCAGGCGATCAGCCAATTCCTGATCCTTGAGGAGGGTCTGAATGGCCCCGGCCAAGGCCTCGGGATCCGAAGGGGGCACCAGGATGCCGGCGTCTCCCACCACCTCCGGCAGGGCCCCGCCGGTGGTGCTGATCACCGGAACCCCGCAGGCCATGGCCTCCCCGGCGGGAAGCCCGAATCCCTCATACACCGAGGGAACCACCGCCATGGCGGCTTCGGCATAGTGGCGAATAAATTCCCGGTCTCCGATTCGGCCGGTAAACCGGATGCGGTCTCCGATTCCCAGGCGGCGAATCAGTTTGACCACCCCCCCGTTTTTCTTGGGCTTTCCGATGACCACCAGTTCCAGCGGTTGCTCAGATGTAAGTCGGGCCACCGCCTGAAGCAGATAATAGAGGCCCTTGAGCGGAATATCCGCGCTGTTGGTGACGATGATCCGCCCCTTTTTCCGGGAAATCCCGGGCAGAGGCCGAAAAAGATCGGTGTTGATGCCGTTGGGAACCACCCGAAACCGCCCGGCGGGGATATTGAATTCGCGGCTGATGTCCCGCCGGGTGCATTCTGAGACGGTGATCAGATGGGAAAATTTTCGGGAAATCCGCTTCTGCATGCCGATAAAGGAATACCACCGCCGGTGCTTCAGTTTTTTCCAGGGGGAGGAGACGGTCTTGACGGCGATATCCCGATCCACGGTGATGGGGTGGTGAATGGTGGCGATAGTGGGAATTCGCTGTTTGATGGCCCAAATGCCGTACGAAAGGCTCTGATTGTCATGGACGATGTCATAGCGGTCGAACCGGTTTTTGAGATAGCGGTAGGCCCGAAGCCCGAAGGTGAAGGGTTCGGGAAATCCCATGCTGGACACCCCCGCCCATTCCATCAGATTGATCGGGTCCGCCAGTTCCCGGGGTGAGGGGGTTCGGAACAGATCCTCCGGATTATAGAGGTCCAGGCCGGGCAGATAGGTCAGCGGGGTGCCGTTGTGAAGAACCGGAACCGGAGGCCCTGAGACCACCTCCACCTGATGGCCGAGATCGGTGAGCCCCTGACTCAGATTTTTGACGTAGACCCCCTGGCCTCCGCAGTGGGGATTGCTTCGATAGCTGAGCAGACAGATTTTCAGAGGGTCTGAAGGGTCCGGCGGCATTCTCTTTATCTCATTAAAATAACCATTTTCAAGGATTCCTTGGTGCGATTCAATTACAGCCCCCCTTCGACAAGGTCAAGTTCTTTTTGGCTTGACCCGTCGGTCTTTTTGCCGGTACCGTTTTGTTTTTGAATTGAGGAATCTCGAACCGGAGTTCCGCCGCCTTCCGGGAGGGCGGACCCATTCACTGAAACCCACCGGAATGAAAAAAAAGATGATGAAAGAATCGAATTATCCCGATACCGTGAATCTGGTGGAGGTCGGTCCGCGGGACGGTTTTCAACTGGAGCCTCGAATCATTCCCCTCGATCTCAAGGTCGGGATCATTCAGGGACTGGTCAAAGCCGGTTTGAAACAGATTCAGGTGGCCTCTTTCGTCAACCCGAAACGGGTTCCGCAGATGGCCGATGTCGAAGCCGTCATTCGGCGGCTGGACCGCTCCGCGGACTGCCTCTACACCGGATTGGCCCTGAACCTTCGGGGCGTGGAGCGGGCCCATGCCGCCGGTCTGGAAGCGGTGGAGATTTCCATTTCCGCCAGCGACATCCACAGTCGTAAAAACGCGGGGCTTTCCCTATCCGAGGCGATAGAAGCCGGTGGAGACATGATCCGCACCGCTCGGGATTTCGGGATGCGGATCATCGCCGGCATCCAGTGCGCGTTCGGGTGCGTTTACGAAGGCGCAATACCGGTTTCGCGGGTGGCGGAGACGGCCCGCCGTTTTCAAGACCTCGGAGTGGAGCGGATTTCTCTGGCGGATACCACCGGCATGGCCACGCCGCGATCGGTGAACACCCTTTTATCCCGCCTCCTGCCGGACATCGGGAAGACGGCGGTGGGCCTTCACCTTCACGACACCCGCGGTTTGGGTCTGGTCAACCTGACCGCCGGCTTGGGCCATGGAATTTCCTGGTTTGATACCGCGTTCGGGGGAATGGGCGGATGTCCTTTCGTGACCGGCGCCGCCGGAAACATCGCCACGGAAGACACCGATTATCTCCTTACTTCTCTCGGAATCGATACCGGTATCGATCGTCCCGGGGTGTCGGTCTGCTCCCGTAAAATGGCGCGTTTTCTGGAAAGATCCCTGCCGGGCAAGCTCTATCGGGTGACGGAGGATGTGAATGCCTATGATTTCTTGAATTCTTCCGACTCCTGAAAAAGAAGTCCGTTCTCATCCGGTCTCAGCCGATGGCGTATCTTCTGCTGATCCGGGCCGACGACGAAATAGGTGAATTCGCCCGTGGGGCTTGGTGAAGACCGTTCCGTGGACCAGTGAGCGGAGGATTCCTTGATGTTGGATGGTCTGGAGGTCCACCGTTCGGTTTTTTGGAGAATCTGTTCCGAGATTCGATCAATGACCGCTTGTCGCTTCCCTTCCGAAGCCGGCGGGTCCGGGGCTGTTCCGTGGTCCTTTTCCTTTTGGACCCGCTTCCTTTCAATCAGACGCCGGGTATAGATTTTCAGAACATTATGGATCTTGTACGGAGGTATATCCATGGAACGGTCTCTTTAGCCACGCTGTTTCCGCATCTGGAAGAAGGCCGACGCACCGGGCTTTCACGCCGACGGCGATCGAAACCGATCCTGTCGTCCACGAAAAATATGGATGAATTTTCGGTGAGATTCGAAGGCCACCTCCGGTAGTTCCATCAGCGGAAAAAAGGCGACCGCGGATGCGTCGTCTCCGGGGACCGGTCGGCCCGACACCGCCGCAGCCCGATAACAGATCAGGGCCACGGTGCCGTAGAGAGCGTTGGAATTGGAATCCGCCGCGATCAGGGTTTCGATCCGCCCCTGAATGCCGGTCTCCTCCCGCAGTTCCCGAAGCGCGGTCTCTTCGGGGGATTCCCCGAGTTCCATAAACCCGCCGGGCAGGCACCAGAACCCTTTTTTGGGATCGACGCTTCGTTTCACCAGCAGCAGCCGGTTCTGTTCATCGGTCAGGATGACACAGGCGGCCGGCACCGGATTTTCGTACAGAGGGCCGTCGCAGGCAGTGCAGAACAGCCGGCGACGGCCCTCCCACTCTTTTTGAATGAGCCGATTTCCGCAGAAATGGCAGAACCGTTTTTCTTGCACAGAACCGTTTTCCTTGAATGGATCAGTCGTCGAAATCCCCTTCCGGCCCTTCTTCCCGGTGAATGGAGACGGCGCGCTCGACGATTTTTTCCGGGGTCCAATCGGCGGGGTCTTCGATCCGTTCTCCCTTGGGTCCCGGATCATGGCCGCCGGTCTTGAGGATCTGTTCAATGGCCAGGGGGGCGGTGTCTTCGGCGTTGAAGACGTCCACGATCATGGAATAGGCGAAGTCTTCCACCCGTTTGGCCATTCGGTCCCGAATCTCTTTGGGTTGGGCCAGGAGCTTGGATTCAAAGGGGAGGTTCAGTTTTTTGAAGTTGCCGCCGCTCCACCCCTTGGATTCGGCATAGGCGGTCATCTCCTCCCACATGGCCTCGGCGACCCCTTCTCCCTTGACCTTCTTGAAATTGCCGTCGGCATCGGTGATGGCGTTGCCGTAGGCATTGACCTCCACGCCCCAGGAGATCATCTGAAGGGCGGTGGCCACATTGGCCTTGGTGGTTCGGGTTTGACGGGCGATTTCACGAAGCCGGTCGGAATGGTTGCCCGAGGTGCCGTGTTGGGCCCCGGAGACCTGGTACGGCTTCAGGGCCTCGTGAATGTCGGCGGTCAACTCGACCTGTATGCCCTGGTCGCTGGCCTGAATGCCGTGGCTGGTGCCGTTGTTCAAGGCGATCCAGTTGGGGTGAATGTCGTGGGCGTTGAGCCCCTGAATCAGGAACCGGGCTTCATCCACCGTGGAAAGGCCCTGGCTTCCCTTGATTTCGCCCACTTCGGTCTCCAGTCCGGCCCATTCGGGGACCACGCTCTTGATGATGTCGATGCTGGCGAGAAGATTCTGATCGTCCGGCATGTGGGAGGCGTCGATGGCGATGGAGGTGATCCCGGCATCGAACAGCGACGGAATTTCCGCCTTGGCCGGTTCGATATCCGCCTCTTTTTTGATTCCGAAATGATCGGCATGGACCGCCACCGGAATCGTGATGCCGAGCTCGTTGCAGACGGCGTCCACCTGGCGGGCGATGTTCCAGAGGTTGACCGCGCAGTAAGCGTTGACCCCGCCCTCGGACCGGGCGATTTCCACGATAAGGGCGGCATTGGCCCGCTGGGCCGCTTTCAGCGCGCCTCGAATGACGAACTGGTTTCGGCCGTTTGCCGCCATACAGATGGCATTACCTTTTTCGAGCATGGCCAGGTCGATATATTTTCCGCTGACCAGAAGCGCCCTGGAATGGGGAAAGAGTTTGGCGACATTCGGTGTGCGGCCGACCTGCAAGGCTTTATCAAAATCTGACATGGGCAACCTCCTTTTCCGTTTCGCGAATAAGAATTCCGTTGGGTTCCGGTGCGCCGGTTTCTTTTTAGCAATTCTGCATTACCATATAGGTTATGACGGGTGATTTCAAGGAGAGTTTACGGCAGATACGGGTTTTTTCCGAATAAAAATCACAAAACGGAGGTGCATGGATGACGGATAAAATTGTAGAATTATTGGGAGATGAGGCCGAGGGTTTGTTGAACCATGAATGCCGGACCATCTCTAAGGAGATGCTCTACCTGCCGGGTCCCGATTTCGTGGATCGGGTGGTTTCCCAGAGCGACCGAACGGTGCCGGTGCTGCGGTCCATTCAGACCCTGTTCGACCACGGCCGCCTGGCCGGAACCGGGTATGTTTCGATTTTGCCGGTGGATCAGGGGATCGAGCATTCCGCCGGGGCCTCTTTCGCGCCCAATCCGATCTATTTCGATCCCGAAAACATCATCAAATTGGCCATCGAGGGGGGCTGCAATGGGGTGGCCTCCACTCTGGGCGTGCTGGGTTCGGTGGCCCGAAAATATGCCCACAAGATCCCCTTCATTCTGAAGATGAACCACAATGAACTGCTGAGCTATCCCAATTCCTATGATCAGATCCTGTTTGCCGATGTGGATCAGGCCTTTGAACTGGGGGCGGTGGCGGTGGGGGCCACGATTTATTACGGTTCCGAGGAGAGCAACCGTCAGATTCAGGAGATTACCGAGGTCTTCCGCTATGCCCACAGCCTGGGAATGGCCACCATTTTGTGGGCCTATCTGCGAAATTCCGCGTTCAAGGCGGATAAGGACTATGCGGTTTCCGCCGACCTGACCGGCCAGGCCAATCACCTGGCGGCCACCATCGAGGCGGATATCGTCAAGCAGAAACAGGCGGTCAACAACGGCGGCTACAAAGCCGTGGATGTCGGCAAGACCCACCCCAAGGTCTATGAGGACCTGACCAGCGATCATCCCATCGATCTGACCCGCTATCAGGTAGTCAACTGCTACATGGGACGGGCCGGGCTGATCAATTCGGGCGGATCATTTGCCGGGGAGAACGACCTGGCCCAGGCGGTGCGGACCGCGGTGATCAACAAGCGGGCCGGGGGCATGGGATTGATCTCCGGTCGAAAGGCGTTTCAGAGGCCCATGGAGGAAGGGGTGCGGCTCCTCAACACCATTCAGGACGTCTATTTAGACGAGCGGATCACCGTCGCCTGATCCCTCCCCGATCTCCTGAGATCTCAGATCGGTGAGGATGTCGATGATCCGGGCCCGGAAGTTTTCCGGAGCCCGGATCTCTCCCCATCCCTTTTGGGATTGAAACAGGCCGTCATAGGCGGTGTCGTGGTAGGATCGGATCAGATGCGGTATCGATTCTTCCTCCAGGGCGGGGCCGACCAGTTGGGCCTCGAAGGGATCTTCCAGGACGGCGATTTTAACAAACTCGGTGGGTTCATGGTCTTGGTTCGTCTGATTTTCGGGTGTTTCGCTCATGGGTGTTTTTCCTCCTCGTAATCGACCTGCATCAAATAAAGGCCGTGGGGCGGCGCCGTGGCGCCGGCCCGCCCCCGGTCTTCGGAAGCCAGAATTTTTTGGAATTCCAAAACAGTGGTTTTCCCGAACCCCACATCCACCAGGGTGCCCACGATATTCCGGACCATGTAGCGCAGAAAACCGTCGGCGCTCACTTGAAAGGTCACCGATCCTTCCGGGTCCCAGACGATTTCCGATTGGAAAATCCGGCGCCGGGTGTGGGCGCGCGGGCTTCCGGCCCCCTCGAAAGCCTTGAAATCGTGTTCCCCTGAAAGACAAACGGCCGCTTCCGCCATGGCCGCCAGGTTCAAGGGGCGTCGAATATGCCAGACATAGAGCCGCTCAAGGGCCGAGGGCAGGGGCCGGTTGCGGATGCGGTAATGATAGGTTTTTCTGCGAACATCGAATCGGGCGTGAAACGACCGGTCCACTTCCCGGCAGTCTCGAATCACGATGTCCGCATCCAGAAGGCTGTTGAGTCCTTTCTGGAAAACATCCGGAGAAAGCAGGGTCTCGCATTTAAAATGGGCGGTCTGTCCATATGCATGCACCCCCGCATCCGTCCGTCCGGAGCCGTTCAGGATAATTTGTTGGCCGGTCATGGTCTTCAACGCCCGTTCGATCTCTCCCTGCAGGGTTCGGTCTCCTTTTTGCCGCTGCCATCCGTGATATCGGGTACCGTCGTATTCGATGGTGAGTTTAAAGTTTCGAATCATAAAACAGGGCCTTACATCAACAATGCCGCCGATAGTGAAATGAAGGAGAGCAGGGTGGAGAGCACGATGGCCGAGGAGGCCAGCTCCGTATTGCTGTTCAATTGAGACGAGAGTACATAAATGGCGGTGGATGTCGGAAGGCAAAAAAAGATCATGCCGACCTTGAAGGGGGTTCCGGTGACATGAAACAGTTTCAAAAAGCCGTAGCCGACCAGCGGAAAGACCAACAGCTTGAAAACCGCCGCCACCAGTGACAGGTTCAAATATCCCTTCAGATTGGTGAAGGTCAGAACTCCGCCGATGGAGAGCAGGGCCAGGGGCAGGGTCACCGAGGTGGTGAGCCGAAGGGTGTTGTCGATGAATCGGGGAAAGGTGTTGATCATCCGTGCATAGAGGATTCCCGAGAGGCAGGCGATGATCAGGGGGTTGGAAATCAGCGCCTTCATGGTGAGGCGGCTTCGTTCCCTAAGGGTAAATCGCTTGCCGGAAAACCAGATGAGGGTGGAAACGGCCAGAACATTGATCAGCGGAATGGCGAACCCGACCATGATCCCGAACTGCCGGGCCCCTTCTTCTCCCACCGCATTGATGATGATGGCCATGCCGATGTAGGTATTGAAACGGTAGCAGCTCTGAGAAAATGAGCCGGCTTCATAATCGGCCACGGCGAACCGGATATATAGGGTGCTCAGAAGATAGATCACCATGACCGCGCTCAGGGCGGCCAGGCAGAAATTCCAGTCGATGCCGCCGTCGGATTCGGCGCCGCCGATCTTCCAGAAGAGCATGGCCGGAAAGAAGATGAAGTAGACCAGCCGGTCGGAGGTTTTGAGGAAACGGTCGTTGGTCAGGTTGAAATGCCGAAGGCACCTGCCCAGGATGATGAGGGCGAATACCGGGAACAGCCCGTTGAGCACCATCATCATGGCGGACTATAGCCTGTCGCACCGCACATCGGCCAGTTCCTCCTCCAGCTCATCATCCATGGCGTCTTTGAAGCGATCCAGTGGAAATCGGGCGTTGCAGGACCTGCAACGGAGATCTGTCCGCCGTCAGGATCGAAGAACCCTGAGACGCCCGCCGCAGTCGGGGCATCGCCTGTGGTTGTCTCTGCCGAAATGGAACGGATTTATCGCCATGGTTCTCCCTTGAGGATTGGCTCGTAATTCAATTCAAAGAAAAGGCCGTCCATCGGTTTAAACCCTCGGGATTCTTGAATCCTTCGAGGATTTTCCTGAGATCGGCCGCCGAACCGATTGACAAGGTCTCGGTATTCTGTCAAATGAGTCCCCCAAGGGGGTGATCGAAAAAATGCATATCGTTCAAATTCACTTATTATATCGCCCTCACGAAAATATGTCAAAAGATATACGGGAAGCATTTTATGAATCCAATCACGTGCAAAGGGTTTAAGGCCGCGGGCATCGCCTCGGGCCTGAAAAAAAACGGGGCCAAAGATCTGGGGTTGATCTACTCGGAGGCCCCGGCCAATGCGGCCGGCGTGTTTACTCGAAACCTGGTGCGGGCCGCGCCGGTTCTGCTGGACCAGGAACGGCTCAAGGGCGGAAAATGTCAGGCGGTGATCGCCAACAGCGGCAACGCCAATTGCTGTACCGGAGAACAGGGCATGACCGACGCCGTGGCCATGGCCCAGGCCGCGGGGGCCGCATTGCAGGCCCCCGAAGAACTGGTCTGTGTCGCCTCCACCGGGGTGATCGGTCAGCCTTTAAACATTCAAAAAGTGGAGGCGGCGGTACCGGCCCTGGTGAAGGCCCTCAGCCGAGACGGATTTCAGGATTTTGCCGAAGCCATTCTGACCACCGATCTGAGCCCCAAAACAGCCGCCGGCCGAGGGGAAATCGACGGAAAACCCTATTCCGTCATCGGGGTGGCCAAAGGCTCCGGCATGATCCGGCCCGATATGGCCACCATGCTCTGTTTTATCTGCACCGATATCAAGGCCGAAACCAATGTGCTTCAGAAAACCCTCACCCTGGGGGCCAATCGATCCTTCAACCGGATCACCGTAGACGGGGACACCAGCACCAACGACATGATCCTGATCATGGCCAACGGGGCATCCGGCGCCGAGATCGACAGCACCTCCGACCAGGTGGGATTTCAGGCGGTGCTGGATGATGTTCTGCTTCAGCTGGCCAAGATGGTGGTCAAAGACGGAGAGGGCGCCACCAAACTGGTGGAGATTCAAGTCAAGGGCGCCAAATCCCCCAAGGATGCCCGGGCCGTGGCTGATACCGTGGCCCATTCCAACCTGGTCAAGACCGCCCTGTTCGGAGAGGATGCCAACTGGGGCCGGATCATCGCCGCGGTGGGTCGGGCCGGGGCGGTCATGGATCCCCAAAAGATCGACATCTTCTTCAATGAAGTCCGAATGGTCGAAAACGGTCTGACCTCCGGGCATGCGGCCGAGGTGGATGCCACCCGGGTCATGAAGACCCCGGAGTATACCATCCTGATCGATCTTAAAATGGGAGAAGGAAAGGCCTCGGTCTTCACCTGTGATTTTTCCGTGGATTACGTCAAGATCAATGCCGATTACCGAAGCTGAGAGAATGGAATAATGGGAGAGCCGGTCCGTCTGCAGAAGTTTCTTTCCGCCGCCGGGGTCTGTTCCCGGCGGAAGGGGGAGACATTGATTCAGGCCGGACGGGTCCGGGTAAACGGAGCGGTTGTGACCGAACTCGGGGTCAAGGTCGACCCGGAATCGGACCGGGTGGCGGTGGACGGAAAACCGGTCGCGCCCGAGGAACGGCCCGTCTATATCGCCCTCAACAAACCCAGAGGATTCGTCACCTCCTGCGACCAGCCGGGGGAAAAGGTGGTGGTGGATCTGGTGAAGATTCCCCAGCGGATTTATCCGGTAGGCCGGCTGGACAAGGATTCCACCGGCCTGATTCTTCTGACCAATGACGGAGAGCTCCACAACCGCCTGCTTCACCCCTCTTTTGATCATGAAAAGGAGTATGTGGTCACCCTGGGCCGTCCGCTGCCGGACGGAGCCCTTCAAAAGATGGCCGAGGGGCTGCCGCTGATGGGCGCCACCACCCGTCCGGCCCGGATCAAACGGCTTTCGGAGCGCCGGTTCCGGATCGTGCTGATGGAGGGGAAAAACCGCCAGATTCGGCGGATGGTCCGCAAGGTCGGGGGCCATGTCGCCGCCCTTCAGCGGGTCCGGGTGGCCAATATTCGGTTGGGCAATCTGGGGTCCGGTTCTTGGCGGTACCTGCGGGAGACGGAAAAACAGCACCTGCTCAAAGGTGTTTCAGGATAAAGTCGGCCCGTTCTCCAATGGAAAGAACCGGCACCGGGATGACCGTATAGTCGAGCCGTCGGTATGCCTGAAGCAAGAATGCGTGCAGGCGGGCCACCGTAGCTTCGTCTTCGGTTCGAATGAAATCGGCCTGAAGGGGAAGCCGTTTACAGAAGAAGACCCGTCGATACCGGTGTCGCCGTCCCCGTTCCATAATTTCGGCCGGGTCGAGTCCGTGAAGAAGGTAATAGGCGATGCTGTCGGGCACCCCGCGATCCAGAAAAAGGGTTTCATCCGCGGGGAGAGCGGATTCGATCTCAAGCTTTATGTCCAGAATCGCCGCCTGGGCCTGTTTCCGGTATTCCGGCGATTCCAACTTGAGTTTTTCTCTTTCCTTTTCCAGGAACCGCCGGGCGGTTTCATGCACCACTCGGTATCCGCGCGCCTCCAAATCCTGAATCACCGCCGTTTTTCCTGAGCAGGGGGCGCCGGTGATGACATGCCATCGGGTCTGTATCATCGGGATAACGGATGCATTTTATCCGAATTTATGGTACGCATTTTTAAGACCGGCTGATAGCCACCGTTGATTCAAATGTTTTTACCATAACCTTCGGCGTTTTTCCATAGGTAACCAAATGCCTGAAGAAGCCATTGACCGGGATGCGTGGATAGAGGCCTACCACCGCCTGGCCCCCGCCTCTCTGTCCGATGCATTGGATGACGGATTGCTCATGAAGGAGTTCAATCGGGAGCCGATGATTCGGATTTCCCGCGCGTTCGGTACCGGGGAGCGGTTCAAAAAGGGCCTGCTGATCGGTCAGGAGGGATGCGGAAAAACCACGATATTATCCCGCCTGAGCCGGCGAGAGCCCTTGATCCGCCGGAATCGGCCGATTTGTTTTTCCATCTTCGAGACCCTGAACCTGGTGGATATCGAAACGGTGGATATCCTGTTGATGATCTATACCCATCTGGTCCGCGCGGCGGCCGAAGAAGGATGGGAACTCCCGACGGAAAACTCATCACCGCTGTTGATCGGAATGACCGAAGCAGCCGAGTCTGAGCCCCCGGTCGGCGATCCCTCGGTCATGCTCTGTGTGCGGTATAAGTCCGACTCGGCATTCAGAAGAAAGATTCGAAACAGCCTCAAGGCCGATATCGAATCGGTTCAGGCCCGGATTTCGACCCTGTGCGGGCTTTTTTCCCGACGGGTTCACGACTGCTTCATGATCACGGAGGCGGTCGTTTCCAAACTTCAAGCGGAGGATGTATCGGAAAAGGTGCTTTCCCGCCTGAGGGCTGTTTCCTATCGGGAATACAAGAGCGAGGTCGCCTTTCTTCGAATGTTGGAGGAAGCGATCGGAGAAATTCAGGCCCGGCATTACCAGTCGCTGATCCTGAAACATGCCTGGCTGGAGATTCCCCGGGACCCGCTCTTTCTCATCGATGACGCCGACCAATTGGGAAGAGGGGATATTGAACGGATTTTCTTTCGCGAGTCCCATCTGCTGACCACGATACCGGCGGGAATGGTTTTCGCCTTTCCTTTGTTTGCGGCCCATCTGAATTCCTTCTCCCGCATTCAGGACCGGTTCGAATCGGTATTTCTTCGGCCCCTGTTCTTGAATCCGGAAGCGGAGACCCCCGCGGTGGACCCTCAGGGTGAAATGGCCCACCTGATCATTCGACGGATGGCGCCGGAAATGGTCTCCGAAGATGCTCTGGAGTACCTGATCGGCCACAGCGGCGGTATGATCGGAACCCTGATGGGTCTGATTCGCAATGGATGCCGTTTGGCCCTTCAACACCGGGCATCGGTCATAGATCGGTCCATGGCCGAGACGCTGGTTCAGGATTTTAAAAAGCGGTTTGCCCGGTTGGCCGACATACCCGACTGGCGTCGGCATGCCCGGGCCGTGGTCGAATCCCGGAAGCCTCAGCCGGAAGACGGATCATTGGTGCATCTGTTTCGCCATAACCTGGTTTTGGAATACCATACCCCTGAGGGTGAAATACGCCGCGCCCTCCATCCCGGTATGCAACCGCCTTTGAATTAGCCCCGCTGAAGT
>JBKHDE010000003.1:0-66435 GCA_046541495.1 Desulfococcaceae bacterium | reverse complement strand
AGTCCCTTGGTGGATCTCATGGCGATAAGTGGCCGGTCGGACCGCACTAAGTTCAGGCACCAAATCTTGAATCCGTTGCTTGAGATGGATTTGATTGAGATGACGATTCCGGACAAACCGCGTAGTAGCAAACAAAAATACCGTCTGACGAACAAGGGGCGCCAGGTGCTGAGTGGAATAGAAGAAGATGAAGAGTAGAAATTTACTGGATTAATTGGGAATTTCTGCGTATAAACCTAATCGTGGCTTGGATGAACGATTTAAGATTGCTGCTGGAACAGAAGATGGTGTATGGGATTTCGTCCGTACGCATCTGACTCAACTTCCGGTTTTTGTTTCCCAAAAAGGCCGGGCCGAGGTAATAGCGGAACGGCAAAACTTCCTGCTTTTCGACCGCATGGTGGCCTTCCACGTCCAACGTGGTGTGACAGTACCCTTATCAGCCACTGAATTTTACGCCGGTCTCGAACAGCGTTTTCCACCGCGGGACAGTATGTACTTCCTGCCGGATCAGGCGGCCGAGTACGACAAGAAACGGATGACCGTTAAGGAGGTCCTTCAGCTTCAGTTCTTCGTGTCAGACGAGGCCTCCGCCATTCAATGGCTCAAGCAGCAGCTAACAAAAAAGCCGCAGACCTTCCAGGACATCCACCCTCAGTTTCTTAAAGAAATTGGCGGTTGGCAAAAACATGAAAAAACTTTGGAGCTTTCTGAACTGCTAAGGGAAAACTTCTTATCTTTCGACGGCAATGGCGAGGTGCCCAGCCAGATTCACGGCTATCTTTCCTCGAACTTCAAGGAAATGCGCAATCTTGAAAAGGATGATCCGGCGCTCAAGACCAAGGCCAAAGACCGTTGGTACGTGCCTGACCCGAGCAAGGCAGGCGACCTGGAAAAGCTGCGTGAACGGGCTTTGACGCGTGAGTTCGAGGGATACCGCGAATCGAAGCAAAAACGCATGAAAGTGTTCCGCCTGGAGGCCGTCCGGGCCGGCTTTAAGAAGGCATGGCAGGAACGCGATTACGCAACGATCATCGATGTGGCTCGGAAGATACCCGAAAAAATCCTCCAGGAGGACCCCAAGCTCCTCATGTGGTATGACCAAGCTGTTACAAGAATGGGAGGCGAATAATGGCAGCTTGCAATGACACCTTCTTGCATGGCAGTCGCTGGTTGCGTGCCGATTTTCATTTGCACACCAAGGCAGACAAGGAATTCTCCTTTGACGGTGAGATCGAATATTATTATTCGAATTATATAAAGGCGTTGAAAGATGCGGGAATTGAGGTTGGGGTAATAACAAACCACAACAAGTTCGATATTCAAGAATTTAAAGCATTACGGAAAACGGCCAGGAAAAAAGGTATCTTTCTGCTGCCCGGCATAGAGTTGTCAGTCAATGACGGCAGCAACGGCATTCACACACTGGTTGTGTTCAGTGATGAATGGCTGAGAAATGGGAATGATTATATCAACCAGTTCCTCAACGTAGCCTTTGAAGGCAAGACGCCGGATCAATATGAGAATGAAAATGGTCGAAGTTCTTTAGGCATGATCGAGACCATCAAGAAACTCGAAGGTTATCACAGAGACTTTTTCCTGATATTCGCGCACGTCGAGGAAAGAAGCGGCTTATGGAATGAATTGGATGGGGGCAGGCTTCAGGAATTAGGGAAATCGGAAATTTTCTGCAGACGGGCGCTGGCCTTTCAGAAAGTTCGTACACATGATGTGGCCGACCGAAAATGCCGTGTGAAAGTTCAAAACTGGCTTTGTGGGGCGTACCCGGCGGAAGTGGAAGGTTCCGATCCGAAGTCGGTTGATCAGATTGGAAAAGGCGAAAGGTGTTATCTGAAAATAGGCGATTTTTCCTTTGAGGCGGTCAAGTATGCACTCCTGGATCATGTACATCGTCTCGCCGCCCAGCCGCATGAGTACCGGCACTCCCACATTCAAAGCGTTTCATTTGAGGGTGGAATATTGGATGGGGAGTCCATCCATCTTTCTGCGGAGCTGAATACGCTGATCGGAATTCGCGGCAGTGGAAAATCTTCCATTCTGGAAGCGATTCGCTATGCCCTCGATATACCGTTCGGCGAAAAAGCTCTCGATACCGATTATAAAATTCACCTGGTGGACCACGTTCTGGGGAGCGGGGGCAAAATAACGATCCATGCCCTCGATCAGAGAGGCCAGCAGTATGAAATACGTCGCATCAGCCGGGAACGCCCCGATGTATATGTCAATGGTGTACTTCAGCCCGGTATATCCATTCGGGAAACCATTTTACATAAGCCGATCTACTTTGGCCAAAAAGATCTTTCTTCAACCGGAGAAGGCTTTGAAAAAGATCTGGTGGAAAAGTTGGTGGGTGAAAAAGTGGGAGGAATTCGTTCTCGCATCGCCGAGCAACGTCAAAAGGTCGTTGAAATCGTCAGGCGGTTAAAAAAACTTGAAAACTCAGCAGAGAAGAAAAAAGAATATGAACGAAAAAAGCAGGATGCTGAGTTCAGACTGAAATTCTACAAAGATCACGGGGTGGAGGAAAAGCTCCAAAAGCAGATAGATTTTGATGCCGATTCCAGAAAATGTACCCAAGTGACGGCTTTTGTAAGGACCTATCTTGATGAATTGGAATCCTTCATCAATCAACATGAAGATGATCTTAGAAATCAAAGGGTTTATACATCAAGACAAAACAAAGTGTTCTTTGAAGAGTTCTTTGCATGCTACGACAAGCTGATAGCCTCTTTCGATCGCATCAGAGAAGCATATACAACAGGAAATCTGGTTTTCACCGAACTTCAGCAGAAAGCGCAAACTTTTTCCCGACTCAAAGACGGACTGAAAGAAGAATTCGCCGTTATTGAAAGAAAGCTTACTGAGCGATTGAGAGAATCCGGAGCACAGGCCATTCGTCCGGATGAATTCCGCAAGCTCCGAAAAACGGTGGATCAGGCTGCGCAAATGCTTATTGCTTTGGAAAAAGAAGGAGCAACCCGTGCCAGTTTGAAGGATGAGCTTTTAAAAGAGATAACGGTACTTAATAGCCTCTGGCACGATGAGTTCCGGGTGATAAAATCCGAATTGGAAAAGGTTAATCAGAGCCATTCTTCTCTTACGATTAAAGCTGAGTACAAAGGGGACAAGACGGCTTTTGTGGCATTTATGAAGGACATTTTTCGTGGCAGCCGTATCCGTGAAGCCACATTTCAGAATCTTTCCGGAAATTTTAATGATTTCGGGGGAATATATAAGGATTGGGAAAGAGCTGAGCAAGAACTCGGAACTACGGCACAGGTGTTCAAACAGTACTTTACCGATAATCTCGAATCACTGCTTACGTGGCAGGTACCCAACCGCTTCATCATAAAGTATCGGGATAAGGAACTTAAGCACCATTCTTTGGGCCAGCGTGCATCGGCGTTGATTTTATTTGTTCTGAGCCAACAGGAAAACAATGTCTTTCTCATTGATCAACCGGAAGATGATTTGGACAACCAGACCATTTACGAAGATGTGATCAAGCTGCTCCGGGAGTTGAAGCCCAAAACTCAATTTGTTTTCGCCACTCATAATGCAAATTTTCCGGTCCTTGGTGATGCCGAACAGGTCATCGCCTGTTCCTATTCCAATGGAAAGGTGGAGGTCATTAGCGGCAGCATCGATTGCCCGAAGCTTCAACAGAAAATTGTCAATATTATGGAAGGTGGTGAAGAGGCATTCCGACAACGCAGAATGAGGTATGAGATATGGAAACCGCTGAACTCCTTGAAATAGTTAACCGGGATGAGGACAGCAAGCACCAGTTCAAAGCCGACGTTACCAATGAAACATCCTTGGGGCAGGAAATGGTTGCGTTCAGTAATTCGGGTGGCGGCTCCATTTATATCGGCGTAAGTAACGATGGTACTTTTTCCGGCCTGGGGAGGGATGATATGGGTCGGTTAAATCAACTGGTTTCAAACGCCGGATCCCAGCAGGTGCGGCCACCCATCAATCCGATAACAGAAAACATTGCGACGCCCGACGGACTGGTGATGCGCGTCGTTATCCCGGACGGCATGAGCAAACCCTACATGGACAAAAACGGGGTGATATGGGTTAAGAGTGGATCGGATAAGAGAAAGGCCACTTCCAGGGAGGAAATCCAGCGACTTTATCAGAGCGCCGGCTTGATTCACGGCGATGAGATTCCCGTTCCGGGGATGACGGTATCTGATCTTGACGTTGACTATTTCAAGGTTTTCTTCGAAAAAAACTTCGGAGAACCGCTCGATCAACAAGAGTTGCCGCTTCCGGATATTCTACACAATATGAATCTGATGAAGGATCGTGTATTGAATATCAGTGGAGCACTGTTGTTTGCAAAAAATCCTTCTTTCAAACTCCCTGTTTTCATTATTAAAGCAATTGCTTTTCCGGGGAATGAAATACATGAGACCGACTATCTGGACAGCCGTGACATTGCCGGGAAATTGGGGGATGTTTTTCATCAGGGAATGAGTTTTGTGCGTGGAAACATTCATCACGTTCAGGGCGATCAGGATGTCAATGCGCCGGGTCAGCCTGAGATACCGTCAATCGTTTTGGAAGAACTCATTGCCAATGCTCTTATTCATCGTGATTATTTTGTTTCCGCGACCGTAAGAATTTTTGTCTTTGACAACCGAGTCGAGATCATCAGTCCCGGGCATCTTCCCAATAATCTGACGATCGAAAATATTAAAAGTGGGAATTCGAATATTCGAAATCCGGTCTTGGCATCTTTTGCAACAAAAATTCTTCCCTACCGGGGCTTGGGCAGCGGGATTATTCGTGCATTGAAGGCCTATCCACATATTTTCTTTGAGAACGATCGTGACGGGAATCTCTTCAAAGTTACAATTTGGCGAAAAGTAGATGAGTGATTTCTGGCAATACAGCATTGCTCATAGCAGTGCCTGCCAGGTCATCGAAACCCAGACGCTGTGGGGCGAGACAACCTGCCGGGTATGGCTGCCCGGCCGAGATTCGGTAGTCCGCGTTCCTGCTTCTAAACTCGCCTCCTTGGCGGATGCCGGGCGGGGAACCGCTGACAGTATCATCTATATCGCCTCCGCCGCACGCATAGCCGACGCCCTGACCCGGGATGTCCTGCTTGCACCCATCGAATCCTCGGTCATTCCGCTTCCGCACCAAATCAAAGCCCTGTCCCGCGCCATTGCCGGGGACCGGATCCGGTACCTCCTGGCTGACGAGGTCGGACTCGGAAAAACCATCGAAGCCGGGCTTATTTTTCGGGAGCTGAAGCTCCGCGGGCTGGTCAAGCGGGTGCTGGTCATTGCCCCGAAAGGCCTGGTGACCCAGTGGGTGGCCGAAATGCGCACCCATTTCAACGAAGAGTTCAGACTGCTCATCCCCAGCGATTTTTCAGCCTACCGGCGCATCGCCAAGGAAGACAACATCTGGCAGAGCCATCCGCAGGTGGTCTGCCCGATGGATTCGGTCAAGCCGCTGGAGAGCCGGCGCGGCTGGTCGGCAAAGCAGGTGGCCGAATACAATCAGGATCGATTCGAGGACCTGGTGTCCGCGGGATGGGACCTGGTGATCGTGGACGAGGCCCACCGGCTCGGGGGCAGCACCGACCAAGTGGCCCGGTTCAAACTGGGTCAGGGGCTCTGCGAAGCCGCACCCTATTTTCTCATGCTTTCGGCAACCCCGCATCAGGGAAAAACCGACGCCTTCCACCGGCTGTTATCTCTGCTCGACGCCCAGGCGTTTCCCGACGTGGGCAGCGTGACCCGGGACCGGGTAGAGCCCTATGTCATCCGAACTGAAAAACGCCGAGCCATTACGGCCGAGGGAAAACCGCTTTTCAAACCCCGAAAAACCGAGCTTGCGCCTGTCTCCTGGGGGGAGGCCCACCGAGACCAGCAGCTTCTGTACGAAGCGGTCACAGAATACGCGCGGGAGGGATACAACCAGGCCATGCGCGAGAAGCGCAGCTATATCGGGTTTCTGATGATCCTGATGCAGCGTCTGGTGGTGTCGAGCACCACCGCCATCCGCACCACGCTCGCCCGCCGGCTGGAGGCGCTCGAAGCGCCGGCGGAGCAGTTGTCTCTGTTTCCGATCTATTCCGAGGAGGAGTGGGCCGACCTCGATGGACAGGAGCAGATCGAAACGCTTCTGACCACACGGCTGAAGGCGCTCAAAAACGAACGGGCCGAGGTGAAGCTGCTCCTCGAAGCCGCTGACCGGTGTATGCAGTTTGGAGCGGACGCCAAAGCCGAAGCGCTGCTGAACTGGCTGTATAAGCTGCAGGCGGAAGAGGGGGATCCGGAACTGAAGGCCCTGGTATTCACCGAGTTCGTTCCCACCCAGCAGATGCTTCAACAGTTCCTGACCGAACGCGGATTCCAGGTGGTCTGTCTGAACGGCTCCATGAGCATGGATGAGCGCAAGAGGGTCCAGGAAGCATTCACCGAAGAAGCCCGCATTCTTATCTCAACCGACGCCGGCGGTGAAGGGTTGAATCTCCAGTTCTGCCATGTGGTGATCAACTACGACATCCCCTGGAACCCCATGCGGCTCGAACAGCGCATCGGCCGGGTGGATCGCATCGGCCAGACCCATGTGGTGCGCGCCCTGAACTTTGTTTTCGAAGATTCGGTGGAGCACCGGGTTCAGGAGGTGCTTGAAGAGAAACTGGCCGTCATTTTCGAGGAGTTCGGTATCGACAAGACCGGGGACGTTCTCGATTCCGCCCAGGCAGGACAAATCTTTGACGATCTGTATGTGGATGCGATGGTCCATCCGGATGAAATCGATGCCTCCGTTGGCAAAGTCATCACCCGTTTGCAGGCGCAGGTCCGGGATACTCAGGAGAGCACTGCCGTACTCGGAGGCACCGAGGACCTGGAACCCACCGAAGCCCAGCGCCTCATGGCCCACCCTTTGCCCCATTGGGTCGAGCGGATGACGGTGAGTTACCTTCGGGCGCACGGCGGCAAGGCCGAGCGAAACCGGCGAACCTGGCACCTGACCTGGCCGGATGGCGAAACACTCAACCGGGTGGTTTTCAGCGGCAAGGAGGCCGAGCGGACACCCACCGCCCGGCACCTGGCTTTGGAAGACTCCCGGATTCGGGGTCTGGCCATGAGGCTGCCGCGATTTGCGCCGGGACAACCGATCTCGGTCGTGACGATTCCAGGCGTGGCCGAGGAGATCACGGGGCTGTGGTCTCTCTGGCGGATCGGCATCGCCACAGTAGACTGGAACCGCCACCGGATCATGCCGCTGTTTCTTGCCGACAGCGGAAAGGTATTTACCCCCACCGCGCGATATCTGTGGGACCGGCTCCTGAGTGTCGCGCCTCGTGTCCGGGAATATCTCGATTTTCACGATGCCGGAGATGCCTTTGAACGGCTTTTTCAGACCGCTGAAGCGCAGGGTCGGACCATTTACGAAGAACTGGTTCAGGAGCACCGTTTGCGCCTGACGCGCGAGAGGGAAAAAGGGGCGTATGCCTTCACCGCCCGACGCAAAATCATCGAACGCATCGGTCTGCCCCAGGTCCGTGATTATCGGCTGAACCGGCTCCGAGAGGAGGAATGCGCATGGAACCAGGAACTCGACCGCAAGGCTCAGGTCTACCCGGACATGGTGCCGCTTCTCGTTCTTCGGGTGGACGGGGGTGCCCATGCGTAACTGGCGCGATCAGATTCTCCGGGAGTTCACCCCCGATGTCGCCCGGCTGACCCTGGTCGCCGATCCGGACGGCCTGCTCCTGGAAGAAGGCGTGCTTGCAGGCATACGCGAGCGTGGTTTCGAACTGATTCCGTATGAGGATCATGTCGCCTTTCGGTACGCCTACGAATCCAAGTTCCGCTCCCGTTGGGATCGGGGTGAGCCGACAGACCTGGTGGTCGTGCTGCGCTCCGCCGCCGGCGACCTCGGTCGTCTGCCCTACGATCTGCTCCAGGCCGGCCGGAAACTCTCATTCAATCTGGGGGAAATATTTCCCAACCTGAGTTATCCCATTGTAACCGCCTTGAACGGCGGCGATCTCGATGCGCTTTTTGAGGCACAGACACGCCACGCCCCCGGCGTGCTGGGCGATAACGCCACCAAGGAATTCATTCTGCGCCATGTTTTTGAAATCGCGCCGGAACTTATTCGAAGTCCGTCCGATCTGCTGCGGGCGCTGCTGCGCCGTCATTACCGGAGACAACGCATTCCGGCGCTGCTGGATGAGCGCATGATTCAGGTGCTGCGCCAGCAGGGTGGTTTTGAGGACTGGCCCCTTGAAACGATTATTCCGGATCGGGAAGCCTTTTTCGCGTTTCTTCAGGAGCGCTGGCCGTTTTTCCTGAAGCGGAAGGTGAAACTTGAAACCCATTCCCTTCTGGATGGAAACCAATCCTTTGGCTTTGAAATCCCCGGCCCTGCGGATCTGCCGTTCGATCATGACGACGTCCGGGTCTACATGGACAACCTTTTTCTGGAAGGGGCACGGCGGCGCTTCTCTGGAAGAGCTCATCGTCCCTTTTGTTCAGATTGAAAGGCGGGACCGATGAGCGGGCGAAAGGCACAGATCGGGTTCAGTCAGCGCATCAGACTCGAATGGTTTGAGAAGACCGCCAACCTGATCCTGGCCGGGAACGACAAGGCCGCCATCAACGAATCACTTCAGGATTTGCTGCAAGACAAGGTGTCTGTCGACGGAAACGCCGTCAGAGGGAACAGGGAAAAGGTCATTACCATCCTGTTGAAGACCTGGCTCACTGTCCCCCGTCATCTGGAGAAGCTGCGAGATGAAGGGCTGGCAATTCTCCAAAAACTTCCGCACCAATACCGAATTGCCGTTCATTGGGGGATGGTTCAGGCCGCATACCCTTTCTGGGCTGCCGTCGCCGCGAACACCGGCAGGCTGTTGCGGCTTCAGGGAAACGCCGCAGCGGCGCAGGTGCAGCGTCGGATTAAAGAAGAATACGGGGAACGCCAAACAGCCTCGCGGGCTGCTCGGCGTGTACTTCGTTCATTCATTGACTGGGGCGTTCTGAGCGAAACCGGCGATAAAGGCGTTTATGCCGGCGGGAAACCCACTTTCATTGAAGAACCCGGACTCATTGCCTGGATGGTGGAAACTTCTCTTCACACCAGGGAAAACGAAGCTGCCGCTGTCAATGATCTCCTGGACAGCCCCAGCATGTTTCCATTCCGGCTGACCCGTATCTCAGGCGAACATCTGGCTTCGCTGTCGCCTCGTCTGGATATTCTGCGGCACAGCCTGGATGAAGATCTGGTGATGCTTCATGGAAAAGGAAAATCATAATAGAAAATGGATTGTAAGCGGGTATCGCAACCCAATGAGTTCATTGGTGCCCCCGGCAAGAATCGAACTTGCGGCACATGGATTAGGAATCCATTGCTCTATCCACTGAGCTACGGGGGCGGGAGGTTTGAATCGGTGTGGCCTGCGGAGAACCAAAAGGTGGGTCATAATAGGGTAATCCGGTGATTCTGTCAAGATTGGAATCGATACTTTTCACCGTATTCAAAACATTGTAATATACCCCCGGTCACACCTTCGGTCTGCCGGTTCTCGGCTTGTATTGATCAGGGCCGAAAACCGATCCGGCATCGACCTGCCGGAATGTGACATCACACCCAATCCATCAACCAAAGCGGGGGCTTATGGTCGACATCATCGATCTTGAAGAAAAAATCCACATTGACGATTACGAAGCGGTCGCCTATCTCACTAGCGTGGTCAAAGATCTGAAGGAGAAGGCGAAATCGATTGTTCCCGATCTCAAGGACCGGACCATCTGGATGGTCAACTCTTCGGTTCACGGGGGCG
This sequence comes from Desulfococcaceae bacterium, assembly GCA_046541495.1. Taxonomy (GTDB): domain Bacteria; phylum Desulfobacterota; class Desulfobacteria; order Desulfobacterales; family Desulfococcaceae; genus JAABSQ01. The sequence goes on along the minus strand of JBKHDE010000003.1, from coordinate 56,588 downwards.
GGGTGGCTGAAATGCTTCCCCGGGTGATTTCGCTGATGCGGGACCTCGGGCTGGATGTCCGCTGGGCCGTGCTCCAATCCGATCGGGACGATTTCTTTCGGATCACCAAAAACATTCATAACCTGATCCACGACAGCGGTAAAACCGATCTCGACCAAGAAAAGCGCGAGATCTATGAATCGGTCAACCGCCAAAACGCCGACGACCTCAAAACGCATCTGAACCCCGGCGACATCCTCATCGCCCATGATCCCCAACCCATGGCTCTGGGCCGGATGCTCAAATCCGATACCGACATCCACACCATCTGGCGATCCCATATCGGGATAGCGGACCATACCGAACGGACCCGCCACGCCTGGGAATTTCTTCAGCCCTATGCGGACGGCTTCGATACGGCCGTGTTCACCTCTGATGAATACGTCCCCGACTATTTCCAAGACAACTACCGAATCATTCATCCGGCCATCGATCCCTTCAACCACAAAAACCGGGAACTGGAACCGGTCAAAATCATGGGGATTCTGTGCAACGCCGGTATGGCCAAACCCCGCCATCCGGTTCTCACACCCCCCTTTGAAAAGACCGCCCACCGGTTGCAAAAGAACGGACACTTCGCCCCGGCGGTGCAGCCGGAGGAGATGGGACTGATGTTCCGGATGACGGTGGCCCAGATCTCCCGATGGGATCGGCTCAAGGGGTTTTTGCCGTTGATGCAGGGGTTTGCCGAAATGAAGATGGGAAGCCGGGATCGGTCGGATTCAGAGTGGGATTGCCGCCGACACAAAAAGATGATCGAGATCGTCCGACTGGTGCTGGCCGGTCCCGATCCTGAGTCCATTCAGGATGACCCCGAGGGCCGGGAGGTGGTTGAGGAGCTCAAAGCCGCCTACCGGGAATTTCCCGACTGGGTCCAGGACGACATCGCCATTTTGGCCCTGCCCATGGATTCCCGAAAAAGAAATTCCCTGATGGTCAATGTGCTTCAGCAGGTCTCGTCGGTGGTGGTTCAAAACTCGCTTCAGGAAGGCTTCGGCCTCACCGCCGCCGAGGCGATGTGGAAACGCAAACCGGTGCTGGTTTCCAACGCCAGCGGACTTCTGGAGCAGATCGAAGACGGCCGGAACGGGGCCGTCAATCCGGACCCGGCGAATAAAACCGCCGTCGCCGAAACACTGGAATCCCTGCTTCGGCGAGGCACCGATCGGGAGCGCCTGGCGGGCAACGCCCAGCAGGCGGTCTATGCCAAATTTCTGGTCTTCACTCAGGTGGGCGACTGGCTGGAGACCCTCAAGGCGGTGGTCGAACAAAAAGGGCGGTCCGCCTAAGCGGACCGCCCCGTGCCGGCCGTATCGACGGAACCGATTATTCCACGTATACTTTCTGGCCCGGGTAGATCTTGCTGTACCGGCTCAGCTTATTCACCTTGAGGAACGCTTCCAGGCTCATATTGTGCCGTTTGGCGATTTCAAACGGGATATCCCCGTTTCGAACCAGGTAGGTTTTGAGGCCGTCATTTCCCTGGCCCGTTTTGGATACGATCTTCAGCTTCTGCCCGATGCTCAGGCGGGAACCGGACAACCGGTTCAGCGCCTTGATCTGTTTGGTGGTGGTGCCGTATTGCCGAGCCAGGTTCCAGAGAGAGTCCCCCCGTTTGACCACATGGACAATGGAAGCGCGTTCCGAGGCCGCCTTTCGGCTTTGGGCCAGATGTCGGGAATTTGGGCTTACCGGAATCTTCAGGATCTTGCCGGCCACCACGTAATTTTTCCGGTGGATGTTGTTGGCCCGCATAATCGTGCTGATCCGGACGCCGTAGCGACCGGCGATGGTCGACAGGGACTGGCCTTTTCGAACCCGATGATAGACGATGTTGTCGTTGGAAGCGGTCTTCGGGGCGCTGTATACGGGAACCTCCGCCAGCTTTGACAACAGGGTGGCCCCTTTTCCCACCGGGACACGGAGGGAATAGGTCCGCGGAGGCAGCACATGCTGTTTTAATTCCGGGTTGAGGTCCCGCAGCACGCTTTCCGAAATCCCGGCTGCTTTTGCGATGCTGTTGAGGCAGGCCTTCTTGGAAACCGTCAATGTTTCATACTCGGGCGGGGTGTCGGGCGTCACATTATCGATACCGTATTTTTCCGGATGGTTGATCATGTGCATGGTCGCGATGAACCGGGGCACATACCGGGCGGTCTCCCGGGGAAGCCGTTCAAAAAGATCCCAGAAGTTGTCCAGATAGTTGACGTTCTGGGTCCGAATGACCCGCAGTACCCGGCCTTCGCCGCAATTGTAGGCGGCCAGCACCGTGGCCCAGTCGCCGAAGATCTGGTGCAGTTCCTTTAAATAGGCGATGGCGGCCAAGGTCGATTTTTCCGGATCGATCCGTTCATCCACATACCGGTCCCGCTTCAAACCGAACTTGTATCCGGTCGACGGAATAAACTGCCACAGCCCGAGGGCCCGGGCCGGCGAAAAGGCGTCCACCCGGTATCCGCTTTCGATCAGCGGCAGCCAGGAGAGCTCTTCCGGCAGACCGGCCTTGCGAAGTTCCTCGAGGATATACGGCCGATACCGCCCCGCCCGTTTCATGGCCCGTTGAAGGTAGTTGCCTCTGCTGAGAAAATCGATTTCTTTTTGAACATACTTATTGATCTCCACCGGAATGGCATTGTGCTGACCGCTCACCACGATGTTCCGGGAGGCATAGATCTCGAGGATCCGTTTGGAAATCATAAACCGCAGGTCCTCTTTCTGCTGCATCAGCTTGGCATCGTCTTCGGAATCGACCTTCAGGATCAGGGAATAGGCATAATCCAGGGCGTCCAGGGCGTTTTCCAGCTCGCCCTTCTGCCAGAAATCCTGAGCGATCTGGCAGTATTCCAGGGATTCATCCAGTTCCGGTTGAATTTTTTCGGATAGGACGGGCAGAATGTCGGCGGTCTCCGCAACCTTTTCGTCGAGGTAGGCATCGGCCTCGAATCCCGCCGATTCTGTTTCCGGATCCATGTCGGAGGATTCAGAAACGGCTGTCGGCAGGTTTTTTGACGGGTCGCTCTCATCGCCGGACCGGTCGGAGAGGAGGTTCAAGGGGTGGGCACATCCGTACAGGAATAAAAACAGAATAATCAAAATGGCGCTGTTTCGTGAAAACATCAGATGAGAGTCCTCAAATCGATTGGGAGTGGATGCCGTATACGTATAGGATCGTCAGCACCTGGTAATGGTTCGTGTACCGGTGATTCATCAATAATTTTTCGAGATAAACCAAATGTAAAAATAATTGTCAAGATCTTATATGCCGGCCCCCTTGATTTTCCGCCCTTGAGGCGGCTTCGGGCGGACCGGTCGGCGGATTTTCAGAGAGGCGGTATGGATGGATGAAAAAATAAATATCCGTAATTATACTGCATAATTATCATTAAACTAAAAAAAAGCCGAAATGGGCAAAAAATAGAAAAAAAAAGTTGTTTTTTACATTAAAAGCAATTTTAATACTGTCTGATCCTGTCCAATTGTCGAAAATTGCTGATTTCAAGGTTTGCTAATTCATGCGAATGCCGGTAATAAACGGCGTTCTTTGAGGGCGTACTTATGCCCTTTTGAAGCGCCTGTAAGGAGGCCAACGTAGCTCAGCTGGCAGAGCTACTGATTTGTAATCAGTGGGTCGGGGGTTCGAATCCCTCCGTTGGCTCCAAAAAATAAGATGGTGGGGTTCCCGAGCGGCCAAAGGGAACAGACTGTAAATCTGTCGGCGAAGCCTTCGGAGGTTCGAATCCTCCCCCCACCACCATTCTTTTCGTAAGCTGTTTGTAGGAGATCTCAGCCTTTTGAGCTGAATCGCATTGTACTACATGGCTTCCTGCATTCGTCTTACTGCGCGGTTGCGCAAGAGGGACGTATTATCCTCTTGCATTTTCAATTTGAAGGTGGTAAAGTTAGCTGTTTAAAGGCGGGAGTAGCTCAGTTGGTAGAGCTTCAGCCTTCCAAGCTGAATGTCGCGAGTTCGAGTCTCGTCTCCCGCTCCAGTAAGCCGTCAAAAACAAAGAAAAAGATTTGACGGGATACCGCGGATACGCCCACGTAGCTCAGTCGGTAGAGCGCTTCCTTGGTAAGGAAGAGGTTCACCGGTTCGATTCCGGTCGTGGGCTCCATTTTTTGCGCGCCTGTTCAGATCATCACTAAGAAGTTAAAGCCCATTTCTATATCAATGATGTGAACGGGATGCGTATGAATCCTGAATATATTCGTAATTTGTAAAGGCAGGGGAGGACGACAAGATGGCGAAGGAAAAGTACGAGCGAACCAAGCCGCATGTGAACGTGGGCACGATCGGTCATATCGACCATGGCAAAACCACCTTGACGGCGGCCATCACCAAGCTGAACGGTTTGAAGGGGAAGGCCAAGTTCATCCCCTTTGATCAGATCGACAAGGCGCCCGAGGAAAAGGAGCGGGGCATCACCATCGCCACCGCCCACGTGGAGTATGAGACGGACAACCGCCATTACGCCCATGTGGACTGCCCCGGTCACGCCGACTACATCAAAAACATGATCACCGGTGCGGCCCAGATGGACGGGGCGATTCTGGTGGTGGGCGCCGACGACGGCCCCATGCCCCAGACCCGCGAGCACATTCTGCTGGCCCGTCAGGTGGGTGTGCCGCGGATTGTGGTGTTTTTGAACAAATGCGACATGGTCGACGACGAAGAGCTGATCGAGCTGGTGGAGCTGGAGCTTCGGGAGCTTCTCGATAAGTACCAGTTTCCGGGAGACGACACCCCGATCATTCGCGGCAGCGCGCTCAAGGCGCTGGAGACCGATGATCCGGACGGCGACGACGCCAAGTGCATCTGGGAACTGATGGAGGCCATCGACAGTTTTATCCCCGAGCCGGAACGGGATGTGGACAAGCCCTTCCTGATGCCCATCGAAGACGTCTTCAGCATCTCCGGCCGCGGGACGGTCGTCACCGGCCGTGTGGAGCGGGGCCGGGTCAAGGTCAACGAGCAGGTGGAGATCGTGGGGATTCGCCCCACCGCCAAAACCGTCTGTACCGGTGTGGAGATGTTCCGCCGGCTTCTGGACGAGGGCATGGCCGGCGACAACGTGGGTCTGCTGCTTCGGGGCACCAAGCGAGACGATGTGGAGCGCGGCCAGGTGGTGGCGGCGCCGGGGTCTATCACTCCGCATACCAAGTTCGAGGCCGAGGTCTACATCCTGAGCAAGGAAGAGGGCGGGCGACATACCCCGTTTTTCACCGGGTACCGGCCTCAGTTTTACTTCCGGACCACCGACGTGACCGGCATTTTGAACCTGCCGGAGGGGGTCGAGATGGTGATGCCCGGCGACAATGTGAAGATCTCTGCGGATTTGATCACCCCCATCGCCATGGAAAAAGAGCTCCGCTTCGCCATCCGTGAAGGCGGTCGTACGGTGGGCGCCGGCGTGGTCAGTGAAATCATCGAGTAGGCTCAAGGAGTTGTCCAGTGAGAGTCAAGGTTACCCTTGCATGTACCGAATGCAAAAGAAGAAATTATACGACAACGAAAAACAAGCGGACCACGCCGGATAAACTGGAGTTTCAGAAATACTGCAGGTTCTGCCAGAAGCATACGCCTCACAAGGAGACCAAATAAAAGGCGGTTTTCTGAACAGAGAATCCGACCGGTTGCCTGACAACGGATGAATTCAGGCCAGTAGCTCTAATGGCAGAGCGTCGGACTCCAAATCCGAGTGCTGGGGGTTCGAGTCCCTCCTGGCCTGCCACACCGCGTATTCCATAGACATGGTACAAGCTCAAGGGCGTAAACAGACGGTCGTCTGTTGCAACTTTGAGCTTTCCATATTTTTAGGAGTAGAATGGGACGGTTACAGAGAAAAAAAACGGCAAAAAAGAAGAAGAAGACCGACGACCCCATGGAAAGTACGGCTCCGGCCGGGGATGCCCAGGGCCAACCCAAGCCGGTAACGTCAACTCCGAATGACGCCCAGAAACGGGCCCAACTCGCCCAGAAACGGGCGGCCGCCGCCAGTAAACCGCCCAACTTCATTGAAAAGAGCATCCAGTTTTTGAGAGAGGTTCGGGCGGAGCTCAAGAAGGTGACCTGGCCTTCCCGAAAACAGACGCTGGGCTCGACGCTGGTGGTGATTGTTTTGGTGATGATTATTGCATTTTTTCTTGGAGCGGTGGATATGGGGCTGTCCAGTCTGATTCGTCTGGTGCTTCAATAGGCGGGGAGAGTAAGATGGCGCTGAATTGGTATATCGTCCATGTGTACTCGGGCTTTGAAAGCAAGGTGAAAAAAGCACTGGAAGAGCGTATCGCGACCTTTTCCGATCCTGAAAAATTCGGCGAAATCGTGGTGCCGACCGAACAGATCGTGGAACTGGTCAAGGGAAAACGGAAGACCTCTTCAAGAAAGTTTTATCCCGGCTATATCCTGGTTCAGATGGATTTGAATGATGAAACCTGGCACATCGTCAACAACACCGAAAAGGTCACCGGCTTTTTAGGGGGGCGTGAAAAGCCCACCCCCATTTCCGAGGAAGAGGCCCAGCAGATTCTGAATCGAATGGAGGCGGGGAAAATCAAACCCAAACCCAAATACTTTTTTGAGACCGGCGACGAGGTTCGGGTCATCGACGGACCCTTTACCAATTTCAACGGCACCGTAGATGATGTGAATCCAGAAAAGGGGAAAATCAAGGTGCTGGTGAGTATCTTCGGTCGATCCACGCCGGTAGAGCTGGATTTCGTTCAGGTCACCAAATTATAACGGTTCGGAATCGGTGGGTGTCCGACGGATGCGGGGAGCTGATATTCGGCGCTAAAAGTCCGGAACCCATGATCAAAAACCAGGATCAAAAATCAGGACCAGAAATTAGGAGCAGATAGATAAAAATGGCAAAAAAGGTTATCGCGCAGATCAAGCTACAGGTTATGGCCGGAAAGGCCAATCCGTCGCCTCCCATCGGTCCCGCACTCGGGCAGCACGGGGTCAACATCATGGATTTTTGCAAGGCGTTCAACGCCCGGACCGCGAACGAAGAGGGCATGATCACTCCGGTGGTGATCACCGTCTATCAGGATCGCACCTTTACCTTTATCACCAAGACCCCGCCGGCCGCGGTGCTGTTGAAAAAAGCGGCCAAAGTCGCCAAAGGCGCGGGGGATCCCAAGCGGGACCGGGTGGGTAAGGTGACGCGCAAACAGGTGGAAGAGATCGCCCAGGTGAAGATGCCGGACCTGAACGCCAATGACCTGGATGCGGCCTGCAAGATTGTGGCGGGAACGGCCAGAAGCATGGGAATCGAAGTGGTCTGAGAATTTCAACCGCCAGCGGAAACCGGCGGATGATACAACCGGAAAAAGGAGTGAAGTAGCAAAAATGCCGAAGCGGGGTAAAAAATATATAGAAGCCAGAAAACAGGTGGAGCCGGGCGTCACTCTCGGGTTTACGGAAGCGGTCCAGCGGGCGATCGATTCCTCATATGCCAAATTCGATGAAACCTTTGATATCGCCGTCAAGCTGGGGGTCGATCCCCGACATGCGGACCAGATGGTTCGCGGCACGGTGGTGCTGCCCAACGGCATCGGAAAAGAGGTTCGGGTATTGGTTTTCGCCAAAGGCGAAAAAGAGAAAGAGGCCCAGGATGCCGGCGCCGATTATGTGGGCAACGACGATTTGATCGAAAAGATCAAGGAGGGGTGGTTCGATTTCGACAAAGCGGTGGCGACTCCCGACATGATGGGCTCGGTGGGTAAGATCGGCCGCCTTCTGGGTCCGAGAGGTCTGATGCCCAATGCCAAGACCGGCACCGTCACCTTCGATATCGGCCGGGCGGTGCAGGAACTGAAGGCCGGTAAGATCGACTTCCGGGTGGAAAAAGCCGGAATCGTGCATGCCCCCATGGGCAAGGTCTCCTTCGGCTCCGACCGGTTGATCGAAAACGCCGCCGCATTTCTGGAGACCATCATGCGTTTGAAGCCGGCCTCCAGCAAAGGGACCTACGTGAAGGGGATCGCTGTGTCCACGACCATGGGCCCCGGGTTCAAGGTGGATACCTCGTCCGTCAAAGAGCTGGTGAAGGTGTAACCGCTCCATTCCAGAGGTACCGAATCTTTTCGAATCGTGCTGATCAACGAATTCTAATTTTAAATAAATCCTGTCAAAGACCGTAGGTATATTCGAGAACCGGTATGTCCGGTCTCTTATTTAATCGACCGTGTCGGCCTACCGAGACAGTAGTCTGCCAATGTGATTACCTCCGGTTTTTTTCAGATACGAAAGGAGGTGTAAAAGAATATATGAAGCTGGATAAGAAAAAAGAGATCGTCGAAGAGCTGCATGACAAGTTTTCCCGCTCCCGAATCGTGATCCTGACCGATTACAAGGGGTTGGACGTCATTTCCATCAATTCTCTGCGCCGGCAGCTGAGGGAAGCCGAGGTCGAGTTCAAGGTGGTGAAAAACACCCTGCTGACCCGGGCCTGCGAAGGTACGGAAGCGGAATTGATCAAAGACAATTTTGTCGGGCCGACCGCCGTGGCCATTTCCTATGAAGACCCGGTGGCGCCGGCCAAGGTGCTCACCGACTTCGCCAAAGACAACCAGAAGCTCGAAATCAAGAGTGCCGTCCTGAGAGGAAAGGTGCTGGGTTTCGACTCGGTGAAGGCGTTGGCGTCCCTGCCGTCCCGTGACGTCTTGCTGGGGCAGGTTCTGTCGGCGATGAACGGTGTGCCCACATCTTTCGTGCGGGTGTTGAGTGCGGTGCCGCAACAGTTTCTCAATGTGCTGACGGCGATCAAGGATCAGAAAGAACAGGAAGCTGCCTGATTTCACAAAAAAATGGATACACCTACCTTTGCGTAGGTCCGAAGAATTATCTGGAGGATACACAAAATGGCGGAAATTACCAAAGAACAAGTGATTGAGTTTATTGCCAACATGTCTGTGCTCGACCTCTCCGAGCTGGTGAAGGAGATGGAAGAAAAATTCGGCGTATCCGCGGCCGCGCCCGTGGCCATGATGGCGCCGGGTGCGGGCGGGGCCGAAGCGGCGGCTCCGGCCGAGGAAAAAACCGAGTTCGATGTCATTCTGACTTCGGCGGGCGACAAGAAGATTCAGGTCATCAAAGAGGTGCGGGCCATCACCGGGCTGGGCCTCAAGGATGCCAAAGCCCTGGTGGATGAAGTGCCCAAGCCGGTCAAAGAAGGTATTGCCAAAGAAGATGCCGAAAAGATCAAGGAACAGTTGGAAGGAGCAGGCGCCCAGGTTGAATTGAAATAAGGTTGAATTGAAGTAAAAAATGCTTAGTTTCGTCGATTAAGTATTTTTCAGTGTCGTAAAAGAACGCGAAAATGGGATGGAAAGGGGATTAAACCCTCATCCCATTTTCGTGGTTATAGAATCCACATGTCAATCTGGAGAAAAAATGTCGGGAAAGCCTTTCACAGGTAAGCGTATTCGGAAAAACTTCGGCAAAATTCCAAAAATCATCGAAATCCCCGACCTGATCGGGATGCAACGGGAGTCTTATCAGCGGTTTCTGCAGATGGGGATCCCTCCGGAAGATCGAAAAGACATCGGCCTTCAGGCCGTGTTCAATTCGGTGTTTCCCATTAAGGATTTTACCGGAAGCGCGTCCCTCGAATTCGTGTCCTACCGGTTCGGCGAAGTCAAGCACAGCGTAGACGAGTGCATCGACCGAGGGATGACCTATGAACTGCCGGTCCGTATCACGGTCCGGCTGGTGGTCTATGATATCGACAAGGATTCGGGCGTATCCAATATCCGCGACATCAAAGAACAGGAGATCTATTTCGGCACCATCCCCCTGATGACCGAAAAGGGGACCTTCATCATCAACGGCACCGAGCGGGTGGTGGTCAGCCAGCTCCACCGGTCTTCGGGCGTCTTTTTCGACCACGACAAGGGAAAAACCCATTCCAGCGGAAAGATCATCTACTCGTCCCGAATCATTCCGGTTCGGGGGTCCTGGATCGATATGGAAATCGATCCCAAGGACATCGTCTACATTCGAATCGATCGGCGGCGAAAATTTCCGGTCACCTTGCTGTTCAAGGCCTTCGGGTATACCACCGACGATCTCCTGACCTATTTCTACGACACCGATAAGATCATTATTCAAGGCGCCGAGTATTTTAAGACATTCCAGGTCAAATCCCTCAAAGGCCAGCGGGCATCCCAGGATATTGTCGATCCCGAATCCGGGGATGTGATCGTAAAAAAAGGGCGGATGTTCACCCAGCGGGCCATTCGCCAGATCAAGAACGCCGGCATGGAGATGATCCCCATCGAGCGGGAGGATATCCTCAACACCATCATCGCCTCCACCGTGACCGACCCCGGTACCGGGGAGATCATCGCCCGGGCCAATGACCCGGTGGACGAGGAGATTCTCAACCGAATTACGGATGCCGGCATCACCGAATTCGAGATCCTCTTCATCGACTGGGTCAGCAGCAGCGACTCCATCCGCAAGACCCTGATTCTGGACAAGGTCGACTCCAAAGAAGAGGCCCTGATCGAAATTTATCGGCGGCTTCGTCCCGGCAATCCGGCCACCCCGGAGGTGGCCCAGGAATTTATCGATCATCTGTTTTTCAAATCTTCTTATTATGACCTCTCGGGCGTGGGCCGAATGAAGATCAACCTGCGCCTGGGCATGGACACCCCGGTCAACGTCCGGACCCTGCGAAAAGAGGATGTGCTGCTGACCACCAAGACCCTGGTGGAGCTTCGGGACACTCAAGGGGTGGTGGACGATATCGACCACCTGGGCAATCGACGGGTCCGGGCCGTGGGCGAGCTGCTTGAAAACCAGTATCGGATCGGCCTGGTTCGAATGGAGCGGGCCATCAAAGAGCGGATGAGCCTTCAGGAGGTGGATGCCCTGATGCCCCACGACCTGGTCAACCCCAAGCCGGTATCGGCGGTGGTCAAGGAATTTTTCGGAACCAGCCAGCTCTCTCAGTTCATGGATCAGACCAACCCGCTATCCGAAACCACCCACAAGCGGCGGTTGAGCGCCCTGGGGCCCGGCGGCCTTACCCGGGAGCGGGCCGGCTTCGAGGTGCGGGATGTGCATCCGTCTCACTACGGCCGGATCTGCCCCATCGAAACCCCGGAAGGTCCCAATATCGGGCTGATCGTGTCTTTGTCCACCTATGCCCGTGTAAATGACTACGGTTTTATCGAAACCCCTTATCGGGTGGTGAAAGACGCCACGGTTACCGACGATGTGCGGTATTTGAGCGCCTTTGAGGAAGCCAAACACCCCATCGCACAGGCCAACGCCCCGATGGATGAGGACAAGCACTATGTCAATCCGCGGGTGACCTCCCGGGTGACCGGTGAATTTGAAATGGTGGAACAGGAACGCATCGAACTGATGGACATCTCTCCGGATCAGCTGGTGAGCGTGTCCGCCTCCCTGATTCCGTTTCTCGAAAACGACGACGCCAACCGGGCCCTGATGGGCTCCAACATGCAGCGCCAGGCGGTGCCGCTGATGATCAGCCGGGCCCCGCTGGTGGGCACCGGCATTGAAGCCGTGGTGGCCCGGGATTCGGGCGTGGCCGTTGTGGCCAAGCGGGATGCCGAGGTGGTGGATGTGGAGGCCTCCCGCATTCTGCTCAAGTACGATTTCAGCGGCGATGCTTCCCAGAAACTGGTGGACCCTATCAACCTGTCCAAATTCGTCCGGTCCAACCAGAACACCTGTTTCAATCAGCGGCCCATCGTGCAAAAGGGTCAGCGGGTCAAGGCCGGGCAGATCATCGCCGACGGGCCGGCCACCGAGCGCGGGGAACTGGCCCTGGGCAAGAACGTCACCGTGGCCTTCATGCCCTGGGGCGGGTATAATTTCGAGGATTCCATTCTGGTCAGCGAACGGCTGGTCCGCGACGGGGTGTACACCTCGGTCCACATCGAGGAGTTCGAGGTGGTGGCCCGAGACACCAAGCTCGGAAAGGAAGAGATCACCCGGGATATTCCCAATGTGGGGGAAGAGGCTTTGAAAGACCTCGATGAAAGCGGCATCGTCCGGCTGGGGGCCGAGGTCCGATCCGGCGACATTCTGGTGGGAAAGGTCACCCCCAAAGGCGAAACCCAGCTGTCTCCCGAAGAAAAATTGCTGCGGGCCATCTTCGGCGAAAAGGCCGGAGACGTCAAAGATACCTCGCTGCGGGTGCCGCCCGGCGTGGAAGGCACCGTTATCGATGCCAAGGTTTTCTCCCGCCGAGGAATCGTCAAAGACGACCGGACCCGGACCATCGAGGACGATGAAATCGCGGCCTTTGAACGGGATAAAGACGATGAGCTGACGATCATGGAAGAGGTGGTTCGGGACCAGCTTGCCGAATATCTAAAGGGCCAGAGCCTGCCGGCGCCCCTCAAAAAAGGGAAGACGGTGCTGCTGCCAAAAGACGAACCGATCACCCGGGAGATGCTCGAAACCATCGAACCGGTGAACCTTTTTGAAGGGATTGTTCTGGAAGACCCGGACCGCACCGAACGGGTGCACGAACTTCTGGAAATGTACCGCGAACAGCGGGAGCGGTGTATTTCCAACTTTGAACAGCGGGTCAGCCGGTTCGAAAAAGGGGATGATCTGCCGCCCGGGGTGATCAAGATGGTCAAGGTCTATGTGGCCATGAAACGAAAGCTCTCGGTGGGAGACAAGATGGCGGGCCGCCACGGGAACAAGGGCGTAGTCTCCATGCTCCTTCCCCAGGAGGACATGCCCTATTTTGAAGACGGAACCCCGGTGGATATGGTCCTCAATCCGCTCGGCGTGCCGTCTCGAATGAATGTGGGGCAGATCCTTGAAATCCATCTGGGCCGTGCCGCCAAGGGCTTGGGCGACCAAATTCGGGACCTGATCGAAGCCGAAGACCATTCCTCTTTGCGGGAAAAAATGAAACGAATCTTCGCCGGCAGCGACGGTAAGGGGCCGGAGGCCCGGGAAGGCGCCGAAGCCCGAGAGGTGATCGATTCCCTGGATGGTGAAGGGCTGCTCGATTTCGCCGCCGCCTATGCCGAGGGCGTTCATATGGCCACGCCCGTCTTTGACGGCGCCAAAGAGGATGAGATCAAGGCCCTGCTGTCCGAGGCCGGTCTGTCTGCCACCGCCCAGACCACCCTGTATGACGGACGCACCGGAGAACCGTTTAAAGAACGGATCACCGTCGGAACCATGTACATGCTGAAACTCCACCACCTGGTGGACGACAAGATCCATGCCCGTTCCATCGGACCCTACTCCCTCGTGACTCAGCAGCCTCTGGGCGGAAAGGCCCAGTTCGGAGGCCAGCGCCTGGGCGAGATGGAGGTCTGGGCCATGGAGGCCTACGGGGCAGCCCACGCCCTTCAGGAATTTTTGACCGTCAAGTCCGACGATATGGCCGGGCGGACCCGAATGTACGAGAAGATCGTCAAGGGTCAGAATGTTCTGGAACCGGGGATTCCGGAGTCCTTTAAAGTCTTGACCAAAGAATTGCAGAGCCTGGGGTTGGATGTCGCCCTCATGGAAGAGGGCAAGTAAGCCGGACTTGTCCGGTTGCCGCCGTTTCTTTCAGAGGCGCCTCACGCGGAATGCAATCAAGGGGGATATAATTTGGATACGCTATACGATTTTTTTGCAAAACCCATGGACCCGAAAAAGTACACCGGGGTTCAGATTTCCCTGGCGTCTTCTGAACAGATACGGGAATGGTCCCATGGTGAAATCAAAAAACCGGAAACGATAAACTACCGAACCTTTAAACCGGAACGGGACGGCCTGTTCTGCGCCAAAATATTCGGCCCCACCAAAGATTATGAGTGCAACTGCGGCAAATATAAACGCATGAAGCACCGGGGGGTCATCTGCGAAAAATGCGGGGTGGAGGTGATCCAGTCCAAGGTGCGGCGGGAGCGCATGGGCCACATCGATCTGGCCACCGCGGTGGCCCACATATGGTTTCTGAAAAGCCTGCCCAGCAAGATCGGAAACCTGTTGGATCTGACCCTCAAGAACATGGAGAAGATCCTCTACTTCGACAGCTATATCGTTATCGATCCCAAGGAGACCGGACTCTCCTATTGTCAACTCCTGACCGAAGATAAATATCGGGAAGCCCAGGAGACCTACGGTTTCGACAAATTCAAGGCCGGGATCGGGGCGGAGGCGGTTCGGGAACTGCTGGAGAACATCAACCTGGAGGCCCTGTATAAGGAACTTCGGGAGGACATCCTCAGCACCAACTCCATCGCCAAGCGCCAGAAGCTTTCCAAGCGGCTCAAGATCGTGGACGCCTTTCGCAAGTCGGGCATCGATCCGTCCTGGATGATCATGGACATCATTCCGGTTCTGCCGCCCGATCTGAGACCGCTGGTGCCGCTGGAAGGCGGGCGTTTCGCCACCTCCGACCTCAACGATCTTTATCGGCGGGTGATCAACCGGAACAACCGGCTTCGGCGGTTGATGGATCTCAACGCCCCGGACATCATCGTCCGGAACGAAAAGCGGATGCTTCAAGAATCGGTGGATGTCCTGTTCGACAACGGTCGCCACGGCCGGGTCATCACCGGCACCAACAAGCGTCCCCTGAAATCGCTCAGCGACACTCTGAAAGGAAAACAGGGCCGGTTCCGTCAGAACCTTCTGGGAAAACGGGTCGACTATTCCGGCCGTACCGTCATCACGACCGGTCCCAACCTGCGGCTTCAGCAGTGCGGTCTGCCCAAAAAGATGGCCCTCGAGTTATTCAAACCCTTCATCTATTATCGATTGGAGCAGAAGGGGCTGGTTTCCACCGTCAAGAGCGCCAAAAAAATGGTGGAGCGGGAAACCCCCGAGGTGTGGGACACCCTGGACGAAGTAGTCAAGGAATATCCGGTCATGCTCAACCGGGCCCCGACACTGCATCGTCTCGGGATTCAGGCCTTTGAACCGATCCTGATCGAGGGCAAGGCGATTCAGCTTCATCCCCTGGTCTGTACCGCCTTCAACGCCGACTTCGACGGCGACCAGATGGCGGTCCATATTCCCTTGTCTGTGGAATCCCAGATCGAATCGCGAATACTGATGCTCTCCAGCAACAATATCCTGTCGCCGGCCAACGGCAGCCCGATCATCGTTCCCAGCCAGGATATCGTGTTGGGGATCTACTATATGACCCGCCCCATCCCCGGGTCCCGGGGTGCGGGAAAGACCTTCTCCAATGTGGATGAGGTCCGGTCCGCCTACGACGCCGGGGCGGTCAGTCTTCATGCCGAGATCAAGGTCCGAATGGGAGGCGAACGGGTGGATACGACGGTGGGCCGCATTCTGCTCTGGGAGATCATCCCCAAGGAGCGGATCATGAAGATGCGCCACCTTCAGGTCTCCGACCGTGAAACGGCGGTGGAGATTCAGGAAAAATTGGCCGGGGGGGCCTCCTTTCTCGAGATGGTTCGGGAGTATTCCGAAGGCATCGACAAGGAGATGGACGGCCTGCTCGGTCTGCTGCGGCAGGATGAATTCAAGCGGATCTTCAATCCCTCGGATGCCGAGGTCGACACCATCTTTTCTCTAGACAAGGGCGCGGTGAGCGATTTGATCTATTCGGACGGCGACTACCACCTGTTCGAGATCATCAGTAAGCGGCCCGATGTCCCCTTCAGCGCGGTCAACAAGGTTCTGGACAAAAAGACCCTGCGGGAACTGGTGGACCTTGTCTACCGAAGCCTCGGCGCCAAGGCCACCGTCATCCTGTCGGACAAGCTCAAGGACATCGGCTATCGCTATTCCACCGAGGGCGGCCTCTCCATTTCCATCGACGCCATGATCATCCCTCCCAAAAAGTGGGATATCCTGAAGGCCGCGGAAGAGCATGTCACCGAAATCAGCCGGCAGTACACCGAAGGGCTGATCACCCAGGGCGAGAAGTATAACAAGGTCGTCGACATCTGGGCCAAGGCCACCGACGATATCGCCAACGAGATGATGGACGCCATGAAGAAGACCCCGCTTCTAGACGAGGCGGGCAATCCCAAGCTGGACGAGGCGGGCAATCCGGTTCTGGTGGAAGGGTTCAATCCGGTCTATATGATGGCCGATTCCGGCGCCCGGGGCAGCAAGGACCAGATGCGGCAGCTGGCCGGGATGCGGGGGCTGATGGCCAAACCCTCCGGGGAGATCATCGAAACCCCGATCACCGCCAATTTCCGGGAAGGGCTGTCGGTGCTCCAATACTTCATCTCCACCCACGGGGCCCGAAAGGGCCTGGCCGACACCGCCCTGAAGACCGCCAACTCCGGGTACCTGACCCGGCGCCTGGCGGACGTGGCCCAGGACTGCACCGTCATGGAGCGAGACTGCGGCACGGTGCAGGGGGTCGAGGTGGAGGCGCTGATGGAGGGCGGCGAAATCATTCAGCGGCTGGGCGACCGAATTCTCGGCCGTACCGCGGCCGAAGAGGATATCCGCGACCCCTTTACCGATGAGATCCTGGTGAAGAGGGGTGACGAAATCGACGAGGATGTGGTCCGGGCCATCGAAAGCGCGGGCCTGACCCGAATCAAGATCCGGTCGGTGCTGACCTGCCGGACCCGGTACGGAGTATGCGCCAAGTGCTACGGCCGGGACCTGGCCCATGGTCGTCTGGTCGAGGTGGGGCAGGCGGTGGGCATTTTGTCGGCCCAGTCCATCGGCGAACCCGGCACCCAGCTGACCATGCGGACCTTCCATATCGGCGGTACCGCCAGTCGACGGGTCGAGCAGGCCGATATTCGGGCCCGCACCGAAGGAACCGTCAAGTTTCTCGATATCAACGTGGTCAAGAACGCCGACGGGGATCTGATCGTCATGAACCGTCAGGGCGGAGAGTTGTCCATTGTGGGCGACACCGGCCGGGAGGTGGAGCGCTTTCCGGTGATTTACGGGGCCCACGTGCTGGTGGAAGACGGCAAAAAGGTGAACGCCGGAGACCTGCTGGCCACCTGGGACCCCTTTACCACCCCGATCCTCACCGAGGTGGACGGGATCGTCAAATACGGCGACATCTCCCTTGGGAAAACCCTTCAGGAGAAGGTGGACCCGGTGACTGGAAAATCGAGTCGGACCATTATCGAGTCCAAGAGCGCCGATGTTCGGCCGAGAATCTCGATTAAAAACATCGAGGGGAGAACCGCCAAGCTTCCAGCAGGCACCGGTGTGGCTCGGTATCCACTGCCGGTGGACGCCATTTTGCTGGTGGAGGAAGGGGATGAAATCCAGGCCGGCGACGTACTCGCCAAACTGCCCCGGGCCACCACCAAAACCAAGGACATCACCGGCGGTCTGCCCCGGGTGGCCGAACTTTTCGAGGTCCGGCGGCCCAAAGAGATTGCGGTATTGAGCCGGATCGACGGGTACGTCACCCTTTCCAAGGGACCCAAAGGCAAACAGAAGGTGTCGGTCACACCGGTGGACGCCGGCGAGCCCGAAGAGTATCTGATTCCCCGGGGCAAGCACATCAATTTCTATGACGGGGACTATATTCGGGCGGGTGAACCGCTGATCGCGGGGGCCGCCATTCCCCAGGACATCCTGAGCATCAAGGGGGAAGTGGCCCTGGCCCGGTACCTGGTGGACGAGGTCCAGGAAGTATATCGTCTTCAGGGGGTTCGCATCAACGACAAGCACATCGAGGTGATCGTGCGTCAGATGATGCGGCGGGTCAAGATCACCGAGGTCGGCGATACCGAATTCATCGCCGAGGAACAGGTGGACAAAGCCCGGTTCGAAGAGATGAATGCCGAGGTCAAAGCCAACGGCGGCAAGCCGGCTTCGGCCGAGCCCCTGATTCTGGGGATCACAAAGGCCTCACTGTCCACCGACAGCTTTATTTCAGCGGCCTCCTTTCAGGAGACCACGAAGGTGCTGACCGAGGCTGCCATTTCCGGGGCCAAGGACTATCTCAAGGGCCTGAAGGAGAATGTGATCATGGGCCGACGGATTCCGGCCGGAACCGGTTTCCCCTCCTACGACCGGGTCGAAATTGATTCGGTGTAGGCGATGAAAAAGTGAAGAAATGGCTTGACATTTTTTTTTCTTATGCGTATATAAAGGCTTTTGTCAGGTCGTCGGGTAAACAAAGGACTGTACACACTGAAGGAATTCGCATGCCGACCATTAACCAGTTAGTCAGAAAAGGCAGAAAACGGATCATCAAGAAGAACAACACCCCTGCGCTCAAGGGAGCTCCTCAGAAACGGGGTGTCTGTACGCGGGTGTACACATCGACGCCCAAAAAGCCGAACTCGGCCCTACGTAAAGTGGCCCGTGTGCGGCTGACCACCGGAATCGAGGTCACCGCCTATATTCCCGGCATCGGCCACAACCTGCAGGAGCACTCGGTGGTGCTGGTTCGAGGCGGTCGTGTAAAAGATTTGCCCGGTGTTCGGTATCATATCGTGCGGGGCACCCTCGACACCCTCGGGGTTGAAGATCGAAGACAGGGTCGGTCCAAATACGGAGCCAAGAAACCGAAGTAGTTTCCAAACAGTCAATGACGATGAGAATGATGGTGTAGCGTATGCCGAGAAGAAGAGAAATTCCCGAGCGGGTCATCGTGCCGGACCCCAAGTACAACAGCAAACTGGTGGCCAAGTTCGTCAAGTCCATCATGCGCGACGGTAAAAAGAGCACAGCCGAAAAGATCCTGTACGGCGCCCTGGGTGTAATCGAGGAAAAAGCCAAGGAAGCCCCGCTCAAGATATTCGAAGATGCGGTGGAAAACGCCCGCCCGATGATCGAGGTGAAATCCCGCCGGGTCGGCGGGTCCACCTATCAGGTGCCGACCGAGGTTCGACCCTCCCGCCGAACGGCTCTGGCGATTCGATGGATCATCGATTTCGCCCGAAAACGGCCGGAAAAGGGCATGGCCGACAAGCTGGCCGGAGAGTTGCTGGATGCCGCCAATCGGCGGGGATCTTCCGTAAAGAAAAAAGAGGATACACATAAAATGGCCGAGGCCAATAAGGCTTTCGCCCATTTCAGATGGTAAAACGGTTACATCCGTAGTCGAGTTCATCGGTATATCGAAGGGGTTTTTCTTGAGAACCCCTTCGACTGTCTGATTCCGAGTGGATCGGTTTACAGGATTCTAATCCCGGGGGAAGGGAGGACGATAAGATGGCGAAGGAAAAGTACGAGCGAACCAAGCCGCATGTGAACGTGGGCACGATCGGTCATATCGACCATGGCAAAACCACCTTGACGGCGGCCATCACCAAGCTGAACGGTTTGAAGGGGAAGGCCAAGTTCATCCCCTTTGATCAGATCGACAAGGCGCCCGAGGAAAAGGAGCGG
The DNA here is from genome assembly GCA_046541495.1 of Desulfococcaceae bacterium. Lineage (GTDB taxonomy): Bacteria > Desulfobacterota > Desulfobacteria > Desulfobacterales > Desulfococcaceae > JAABSQ01. The sequence goes on along the minus strand of JBKHDE010000003.1, from coordinate 37,243 downwards.
GGCATCACCATCGCCACCGCCCACGTGGAGTATGAGACGGACAACCGCCATTACGCCCATGTGGACTGCCCCGGTCACGCCGACTACATCAAAAACATGATCACCGGTGCGGCCCAGATGGACGGGGCGATTCTGGTGGTGGGCGCCGACGACGGCCCCATGCCCCAGACCCGCGAGCACATTCTGCTGGCCCGTCAGGTGGGTGTGCCGCGGATTGTGGTGTTTTTGAACAAATGCGACATGGTCGACGACGAAGAGCTGATCGAGCTGGTGGAGCTGGAGCTTCGGGAGCTTCTCGATAAGTACCAGTTTCCGGGAGACGACACCCCGATCATTCGCGGCAGCGCGCTCAAGGCGCTGGAGACCGATGATCCGGACGGCGACGACGCCAAGTGCATCTGGGAACTGATGGAGGCCATCGACAGTTTTATCCCCGAGCCGGAACGGGATGTGGACAAGCCCTTCCTGATGCCCATCGAAGACGTCTTCAGCATCTCCGGCCGCGGGACGGTCGTCACCGGCCGTGTGGAGCGGGGCCGGGTCAAGGTCAACGAGCAGGTGGAGATCGTGGGGATTCGCCCCACCGCCAAAACCGTCTGTACCGGTGTGGAGATGTTCCGCCGGCTTCTGGACGAGGGCATGGCCGGCGACAACGTGGGTCTGCTGCTTCGGGGCACCAAGCGAGACGATGTGGAGCGCGGCCAGGTGGTGGCGGCGCCGGGGTCTATCACTCCGCATACCAAGTTCGAGGCCGAGGTCTACATCCTGAGCAAGGAAGAGGGCGGGCGACATACCCCGTTTTTCACCGGGTACCGGCCTCAGTTTTACTTCCGGACCACCGACGTGACCGGCATTTTGAACCTGCCGGAGGGGGTCGAGATGGTGATGCCCGGCGACAATGTGAAGATCTCTGCGGATTTGATCACCCCCATCGCCATGGAAAAAGAGCTCCGCTTCGCCATCCGTGAAGGCGGTCGTACGGTGGGCGCCGGCGTGGTCAGTGAAATCATCGAATAAAAGAGGGCGGTGATAAGCCATGATAATGAATACCAAGATCAGAATCCGGTTGAAGGCCTATGATCACAAGCTTCTGGATCAGTCCGCCTCCGATATCGTGGATACGGCCAACAAGACCGGCGCGAAAGTCGTCGGTCCCATTCCGCTGCCCACGAGAATCAACAAATACTGCGTACTGCGGTCTCCCCATATCGACAAAAAGTCTCGCGAGCAGTTTGAGATGCGGACCCACAAGCGGCTTTTGGATATCCTGGACCCCACTCAACAGACGGTGGATGCGCTGATGAAATTGGACCTGTCTCCAGGGGTGGATGTCGAAATCAAACTGTAGCAGGATAGGAGACACCAGATATCATGAGTAATGGATTGATCGGAAAAAAAATGGGGATGACCGGGCTGTTTTCGCCGGAAGGACGGTATATTCCGGTGACGGTGATACAACTGGGCCCCTGTGTCGTGACCCAGATCAAAACCGAAGCCACCGACGGCTACAACGCCCTTCAGCTGGGATTTGAAGAAAAAAAAGAAACCCATGCCAACAAACCGCTGAAGGGGCATGTGAAAAAGGCCGGCGCCGCACCCGCCAAGGTCATCAAAGAGGTCTCTGTGGATAACCCGGAGGATTTCAGCCCGGGCCAGACGGTGTCGCTCGACATCTTCAACGTCGGAGAACGGGTGGATGTGGTCGGCACGACCAAGGGTCGCGGATTTCAGGGGGTCATCAAGCGCCACGGGTTTTCCGGAGGGCGGGAGACCCACGGCAGCAAAAGCCATCGTGTGCCCGGATCCATCGGGTGCAGCGCGTGGCCGTCCCGGGTCTTCAAAGGGAAAAAGCTTCCCGGCCAATACGGCGATACCCGAAAGACCATTCGGAACCTTGAAATCGTCGACGTGCGGCCCGATGAGAACCTCCTGTTGCTGAAAGGCGCGGTGCCCGGCTCCCGATCCGGCGTGGTCATGGTCAAGAAGACCAAATCACAGAAAAAGTAGAATACAAGGGCCAGCGGCCGAAAACGCCGGGTGGCTGATGAGAGTCTGACGAGGGGATAGATATGGCTGTCGTAGATGTTCTGAATACGAAAGGCGAAAAGGTTTCGGAGATCGAGCTGGCCGAAGACATTTTCAATGTGCCGGTGAAATCGAGCGTCCTTCATGAGGTGGTCACCATGCAGAGGGCCGCCCGACGCTCGGGAACCGCGTCGGTAAAAAATCGCAGCGATATAGTCGGCAGCACCAAGAAGCTGTTTCGCCAAAAGGGGACCGGTCGTGCCAGGCGCGGCGATATTAAATCCCCCCTGCTGAGAGGCGGCGGGGTGGTTTTCGGGCCCCATCCGAGATCCTACGCCTACAAGGTGCCCAAAAAGGTAAGAAAGCTGGCCCTGAAAATGGCCCTGAGCAGCAAGGTGCGCGACAATGAAATGATCGTTTTGGATCGTCTGGAACTGGAGCGGGTAAAAACCAAGGATTTCGTGTCCATCATCAAAAATCTCGACACCGACAATGTGCTCCTGGTGACCGATCAAAAAGACGAGAATCTGGAACTGTCCTCCCGGAATGTTCCCAACGTGAAGGTGTTGCGGTCGGAAGGGCTGAACGTCTACGATCTGCTCAGATACAAGAACGTCATACTGCTTGAGTCAGCCGTCAAGGTCCTGGAAGGGAGGCTTTCCCCATGATGAACTATTATGAAATTATAAAGCGTCCGCTGGTCACGGAAAAGACCACCCTCCAAAAAGAGGTGGACAACCAGATCACCATCGAGGTCGACCGGCGGGCCAACCGGGTGGAAATCCGAAAAGCGGTTGAAAAGATCTTCGATGTGCATGTCTCGGAAGTGCGGACCATGCAGGTCAAGGGCAAGGTGAAACAGCGGGGGCGCATCGTCGGTAAACGCAAAGACTGGAAAAAGGCGATCGTCAAACTCATGCCCGGTGAACGGATCGAATTTTTTGAAGGCGTATAATATTTAGGAGTCAGCATGGCAATTAAAAAATCCAAACCGACATCCCCCGGCCGCAGATTTCAGGAATTTTCGAGCTACGACGAGATTACGTCCACGACTCCTGAAAAGAGCCTGCTGAAGGTTCTTAAAAAGAAGGGCGGCCGAAATACCTACGGGCGGATCACCTGCCGGCACCGGGGCGGGGGGCACAAGCGCCATTATCGGATCATCGACTTCAAGCGGGACAAGACCGGGGTGCCGGCCAAAGTGGCCACCGTCGAGTATGATCCCAACCGAAGTGCGCGCATCGCCCTGCTCCATTATGTAGACGGAGAAAAGCGGTATATTCTGGCGCCGGTCAATCTCAAGGTCGGGGATACCGTGATGTCCGGGCCCGGGGCCGATATCAAACCCGGAAACACGCTGCCCCTGCGCAATATTCCGCTGGGCACCCATATTCACAATATCGAGCTTAAGATCGGCAAGGGCGGTCAGATCGTCCGCAGCGCCGGCACCTTTGCCCAGCTGATGGCCAAGGAAGACAAATATGCTCAGGTGAAGCTCCCCTCGGGGGAGGTGCGGATGGTCCTTCTGAACTGCCGAGCCACCATCGGCCAGGTGGGCAACGTGATTCATGAAAACGTCTCCCTCGGAAAGGCCGGGCGCACCCGCCGTCTGGGCAGGCGGCCCAGCGTCCGGGGCGTGGCCATGAACCCGGTGGATCATCCCATGGGGGGCGGCGAAGGCCGGTCTTCGGGCGGTCGTCACCCCTGTAGTCCGTGGGGCAAGCCGACCAAGGGATATCGAACCCGCAAGAACAAACAGACCGATCGTTACATCGTGCGGCGACGGCGGACAAGCAAGAAATAATCATCCAAAGGAGCAGGAAGGGATATGCCACGATCGTTAAAAAAAGGGCCCTACGTGGAAGCCAAACTGGTCAAGAAGGTGGAGCAAGCCCAGGATTCTCGCGGGGGAAAGGTGATCAAAACCTGGTCCCGACGTTCCACCATTATTCCGGAGATGGTCGGCCTCACGTTGGCGGTTCACAACGGCAAAAAGTTTATCCCGGTATTCGTGAGCGAAAACATGGTGGGGCACAAGCTGGGAGAGTTTTCACCGACCCGCACGTTTTACGGCCATGCCGGCGATAAGAAATCGAAGCTGAAGAAGTAAGCGATAAGAAGGGATGTCTGCAATGGAGGTCAAAGCTGTCACCAAATATGTGCGCATTTCTCCTCAGAAGGTCCGCATGCTGGTCGACGCGGTCAAGGGAAAACCGGTTGAAGACGCACTGAACAGCCTCAAGTTCATGCCGCAGAAGGCGGCCGGCATTGTCGAAAAGACCATGCGCTCGGCGGTGGCCAATGCGGCTCAGAACATGGGCATCGACGTCGATGAGTTGGTGGTCCGCAATGTGATTGCGGACCAAGGGCCCACTCTGAAGCGGTTTCGAGCCCGAGCCCGGGGCAGGGGTACACGGATATTAAAAAGAACCAGTCATATTACGGTCATTTTAGCTGAAGATTTGGGGTAAAAAGGAGGTAAGCGCTTGGGCCAGAAAGTAAATCCGATCGGATTAAGACTCGGCATCGTCAAGACCTGGGAGTCTCGTTGGTATGCGGATAAAAAGTATTCGGATTATATCCTGGAGGATTATCGGCTTCGGGAATACGTCAAAAACAAGATGTACCATGCCGGGATTTCACGGATAGAGGTCGAGAGGTCATCCAAGCGTGTCAGGCTTCGCATCCACACGGCCCGACCGGGGATCGTCATCGGAAAGAAAGGATCCGAGATCGAAAAGCTCAAAAAAGAGCTTGAGAAGATGATTTCCCAGGAGGTGCTGATTGATATTCAGGAGGTCCGCAAGCCCGAAGTCGACGCTCAACTGGTGGCCGAAAACGTGGCCCTTCAGATCGTGCGACGCGTCGCCTTTCGCCGGGCCATGAAGCGGGGCGTTTCATCCGCCATGCGGTTCGGCGCCAAAGGCGTTAAAATCATCAGCTCCGGCCGGTTGGGCGGTGCCGAAATGGCCCGAACCGAGTGGTACCGGGAAGGCCGGGTGCCGCTGCATACGCTGCGGGCCGACATCGATTACGGACTGGCCGAAGCGAAAACCACTTACGGAATTGTCGGTGTGAAGGTGTTCATATTCAAGGGTGAAATTTTGAAGATGGACTCGCTGGAGACCGGCGGCAAGGTATAAAAGGAGACACGACAGATGCTGAGCCCCAAAAAGGTCAAATTTCGAAAGCAGCAGAAGGGCCGGATGAGGGGAATGGCCCACCGCGGCAGCGATCTGACCTTCGGAGAATACGGATTGCAGGCCGTGGAATGCGGCTTTATCTCCGCCAAGCAGATCGAGGCCGCCCGTATCGCCATGACCCGCCACGTCAAGAGAGGCGGTAAGATGTGGATTCGAATCTTTCCCGACAAGCCGGTTACCAAAAAACCGGCCGAAGTTCGAATGGGAAAGGGAAAAGGCGCTCCCGAAGGATGGGTTGCGGTGATTCGCCCGGGTAAAATTCTTTACGAAATGGAGGGGGTCCCGGTGGAACTGGCCCGGGAGGCCCTTCGGCTGGCCGCCCACAAACTCCCCATCAAGACCAAGTTTATAGAAAGAGGGGAAATGATATGAAGGCGAGCGAGATCAGAGACATGAGCATCGAAGAAATGCGGCAAAATGTGCTTGACCTGAACCAAGAGCTGTTTAATCTTCGATTCCAACACGGGGCCGGACAGCTCGAAAATCCCCAGAAGTTGAAACAGACCAAAAGGGATATCGCACGGATCAGAACGATCATCCGTGAAAATGAACTTACCCAAAACCGATAGTGATAGAAAGCCATGAAAAAGCGAGGAATGAAAAGGCAGTTGATCGGAACGATCGTCAGCAACAAAATGGACAAAACCGTCGTCGTTCTGGTTGAAAGATTGGTCAAACATGGTCTTTATCATAAATACATCAGAAGGCGATCGAAATTCGCGGCTCATGACGAAAACAATACCTGCCAGATAGGCGATAAGGTGCTTATCACCGAATCTAAGCCGATCAGCAAGAGCAAAAAGTGGCGCGTAAGCGAAATCGTTGTGAAGGCTGTTTGATAGATTGGGGAAAAAGAGATGATTCAGGCAGAATCCAGACTGAAAGTTGCGGACAATTCAGGGGCCAAGATCGTGTACTGCATCAAGGTGCTCGGCGGATCCAGAAGGCGTTACGCAAGCATCGGCGATATCATAGTGGTGAGCGTCAAGGAAGCCATTCCGAATGCCAAGGTGAAAAAAGGGGATGTTCTGAAGGCGGTCGTGGTAAGAACCAAAAAGGAATTGAAGCGGCCGGACGGATCTTTTATTCGGTTCGATGAAAATTCCGCGGTTCTGATCAACCCCAATAAAGAGCCCATCGGGACCCGTATCTTCGGACCTGTGGCCCGGGAGCTTCGGGCCAAACGGTTCATGAAGATCATTTCGCTGGCCCCGGAGGTTCTCTAAGTGCCTGCTGGCTTGCACCCGCGGAGAATGAAATCATGAATACATCCAGAATCAAAAAAGACGACAAGGTTAAAGTCATTGCCGGCAAGGACAAGGGGAAGATCGGGAAGGTCCTGAAAGTGCTCCCGGACAAGGGGCGTGTCCTGGTTGAAAACATCAACATGGTCAAGCGTCATACCCGATCCAGTCCACAGAACCGGCAGGGCGGAATTGTTGAGAGCGAAGCGCCGATCCATCATTCCAACGTCATGCTGATGTGTGATAAATGCATCGGTCCGACGCGGGTCAAGATGCGGCAATTGGAAGACGGCAAAAAGGCCCGCGCATGTGCCAAGTGCGGCGAGATTATACAATAGTCCGCATCGGAGTGCCGGAGGAGTATCATGACACAGTTGAAAAGCATATATGAGCAAGAGGTGGTCCCCAATCTGGTGGAGAGGTTCGATTACAAGAACCGAATGGAAGTGCCCAAACTGGATCGGATCGTACTGAACATGGGGTTGGGGGAGGCCATTCACAATATCAAGTTGATGGACTCCGCCGTGGAAGAACTTCGATTGATCGCCGGCCAGCAGCCGGTGGTCACCCGGGCCAAAAAATCGATTGCGGCATTCAAGCTGCGGGCGGGGATGCCCATCGGCTGCCGAGTGACGCTCCGCCGCACCCGGATGTACGATTTCTTCAACAAACTTGTGAACATCGCTTTGCCCCGTGTTCGGGATTTCCGGGGGATTTCGGGAAAGGCCTTTGACGGCCACGGGAATTATTCCCTGGGCATTCGGGAGCACATTATCTTCCCCGAGGTGGACTACGATAAGATCGACAAAATCAAAGGAATGAATGTCACCATCGTCACCACGGCCAATACGGATGAGGAAGGAAAGGCCTTGTTGAAGCTGTTGGGCATGCCGTTCAGGAACTAAGGAGGATAATTTGGCCAAGAAAGCGCTGAAGATAAAAGCGAGCAGACAACCCAAGTTCAAGGTCAGGGCGTACAACCGCTGCCCGATATGCGGTCGGTCGAGGGCTTTTTTAAGAAAATTCGGTATTTGCCGAATCTGCTTTCGGAACCTCGCTTCCCAGGGGAAGCTTCCGGGCGTTACCAAATCGAGCTGGTAAGCGTATCATAATTACGGAGGAACGAAATAACCATGTTGAGTGATCCAATCGCGGATATGTTAACTCGAATCCGGAACGCCGGAAGGGCCAAGTTCAACAGCGTGGATATACCCGGTTCGAACTTGAAGGTGGAGCTGGCCAAGGTCCTGAAGGACGAAGGATATATCAGAAACTACAAATTCGTCAAAGATAACAAGCAGGGTGTCCTCCGTGTATATCTGAAGTTCGGTCCGGAGAACCAGCATGTGATCTATGAACTTGAACGGGTGAGCAAGCCGAGCCGGCGGGTCTATGTCAAGAGCACTGAATTGAAGCCTGTGCTGAACGGAACGGGCGTTGCGATTCTATCCACTTCCAAGGGGATTATGACCGATAAAGAGGCTCGAACTCAGAACCTCGGCGGCGAGGTCCTCTGCCGGGTCTGGTAAGCACAAGAGGAGTTATCCATGTCTCGAGTAGGAAAAAAGCCGATTCCGGTGGCCGATAAAACAAAGATATCTTACAAAGACCGGGTGTTGACGGTTCAAGGCGAAAAAGGAAGCCTGACCCGCACCATTCATCCGGATGTGGATCTCGATGTTCAAGAAAAAGAGATTCTGGTCACCCTAAATCGAGAGGATCGAAATACCCGAGCCCTTCAGGGGCTGACCCGAAGCCTGGTGGACAATATGGTGGTCGGGGTCAGCAAGGGGTTCGAGCGGGTTTTGGAGATCAACGGCATCGGGTACCGGGCCGAGGTCAGCGGAAACAGTATCGTCTTCAATCTCGGTTTTTCCCATCCCATCAACTACAAAATTCCCGACGGGATTACGGTTTCGGTCGAAAAAAACACGGTCGTCAAATTGTCGGGGATTGATAAGGAAGCCCTGGGCCATATGGCCGCTTCCATCCGGCGGCTCAGACCGCCCGAGCCGTACAAGGGAAAGGGCGTCAAGTACGCCGAGGAGCGGATTCAGCGTAAGGCCGGAAAGACCGGGGCCAAATAACCATCGGACATTAATCGGAGATCGTCGCTCCAGGTGAGTCGATTGAGAGGGTAGGCAAAATGGGTTCAACAAATACGAAAAGACAGGCCCGCCTGAAACGAAAAAAGCGGATCAGACGGAAGATTCTCGGCACTCCCGAACGACCGAGATTGAGTGTGTTTCGAAGTGCGCGGCATATCTACGCACAGATCATCGATGATCTCGACGGGCGGACCCTGGTGACCGCTTCGAGTCTTGAAAAAGACATTCAAGACAACAGCGAGCTGAAAGCGGAAAAGGGAAAGATCGCCGTCGCCGATCAAGTGGGAAAACTGGTCGCCGAACGGAGCAAGGAAAAAGGCATTACCCGGGTAGTGTTCGACCGAAACGGGTTTATCTATCACGGCCGGGTCAAAGCGGTGTCGGACGGCGCGCGTGAAGCAGGGTTGGAATTTTAACGAATAAGGAGGAACCCTTTTGGTCTACAATCCGAAAAGACAGGATACGGACGACAATCAGTTGATCGACAAGGTTGTCCACATCAGCCGCGTGGCCAAAGTGGTCAAGGGCGGTCGCAGGTTCAGCTTCAGCGCCATCGTGGTCGTGGGCGACGGCGAGGGCAACGTCGGTTTTGGTCTCGGGAAAGCCGGTGAGGTTCCCGAAGCCATCCGGAAAGGCGTGGAGAAGGCGAAAAAGAGCATGATCAGCGTACCCCTCGTGGAGGGGACCATTCCCTTTGAGATCGTGGGTCGATTCGGTGCGGGTCGGGTGCTTTTGAAGCCGGCTTCCGAAGGAACCGGCGTGATCGCCGGCGGTGCGGTTCGGGCGGTGCTCGAAGCGGTGGGGATTCAGGATATCCTGACCAAATGCCTTGGTTCTCACAACCCCCACAATGTGGTGCGGGCGACCATCGAGGGGCTTCGGCAGCTTCAGAGTCGTGAGCAGGTGGCGGCCCGGCGCGGAAAAGCGGCCGCCGAATTGTAATTCAGGATGTTTTCTGCTTTCCTTCCGGGTGACCATTCGAGAAGGATCGAGGAAGGACAAATGGCTGGTATGTTAAAAGTGACACTTGTCAGAAGTATGATCGGAAGGCCGGAAAAGCATCGCAAGATACTGCGCGGCATGGGGCTTACCAAGCTCAACCGGACCGTTGTGCTTCAAGACACCCCCGCGATTCGGGGAATGATCGAGGCGGTATCCCATCTGGTGCATTCAGAGGAGACAGTGGATGAGACTACATGAGCTGAGCCCCGCCGCAGGGGCGAAAAAATCCAGAAAACGCCTGGGCCGCGGCGTGGCTACCGGCCAAGGAAAGACCGCGGGCCGTGGAACCAAAGGCCACAACTCCCGCTCAGGCGGCGGTGTGAAACCGGGCTACGAAGGCGGCCAAATGCCGATTCAGCGGCGATTGCCCAAACGGGGCTTTACCAACATATTCAAGAAAAAAGTGGCGGTGATCAACATCCGTGATCTCGGCCGGTTCGAAAGCGGCACGGTGGTGGATGAAGCCGCCCTGCTCAAGGCCGGTTTGATCAAGGGCCGCTATGACAGCGTCAAACTCCTGGGAAAAGGGGATATAGACGCTTCACTGACCATTCGTCTGAAGGGGCTCAGCGCCGGCGCGCGGAAAAAGATCGAGGCCTCGGGCGGAACGGTAGAATAGATACCGATTCAAAGAGTCGGTTTTAAAAAATTACACGAGGAATAGAATGGTTGCTGCCGGGTTCCAAAACGTTTTCAAGATACCCGAGCTTAAAAGAAGGGTTCTCTACACGCTAGGGTTGTTGGCGGTCTACCGCATCGGGGTCCATGTACCCACCCCCGGAATCGATTCCGTGGCGCTGGCTTCATTTTTCGAACGGGCCCAGGGAAGCCTGCTCGGACTTTTCAACATGTTTGCGGGCGGTGCCCTGGAGCGGTTGTCGGTATTCGCCCTCGGGATCATGCCCTACATCAGCGCCTCCATTATCATACAGCTTTTGACGGTGGTGATTCCCCATCTGGAGCGGTTGTCCAAGGAGGGGGAACAGGGGCGAAAAAAGATCACCCAGTACACCCGGTACGGCACTGTGGTGCTCAGTATCATTCAAGGTTTCGGGATCAGCGTGGGGCTGGAGAGCATGACCGCCCCGGGCGGGGCGCCGGTGGTAATTCAGGCCGGGTGGGGCTTTCGGTTGCTGACCGTTATCACCCTGACCGCCGGCACAGCCTTTATTATGTGGCTGGGTGAGCAGATCACCGAACGGGGGATCGGCAACGGCATTTCATTGATTATTTTCGCCGGCATCGTGGCCGGTATGCCCACCGCCATCGGGAATACCTTTCAGCTGCTGTCCACCGGTGAAATGAATATATTCGCCGTCCTCATTCTGCTGGTGCTGATGGTGGGCGTGGTCGCCTTCATCGTTTTCGTGGAGCAGGGGCAGCGACGGATTCCGGTCCAGTATGCCAAACGGGTGGTCGGCCGACGGATGTACGGCGGGCAGAGCACCCATCTGCCGTTGAAGATCAACATGTCGGGGGTGATTCCGCCGATTTTCGCCTCCTCCATCATCATGTTTCCGGCGACTCTGGCCAACTTCATCAATGTGCCCTGGATGCAGAGCATCGCCAACGCTATGATGCCGGGAAACCTGTTCTATGAGCTATTGTTCGTGGTCTTCATCTTCTTTTTCTGCTATTTTTATACGGCGGTCACTTTCAACCCGGTGGACGTGGCGGAAAACATGAAAAAGCACGGTGGCTACATTCCCGGAATTCGTCCTGGAAAACGCACCGCCGATTATATCGATCGGGTTCTCACACGGATTACCCTGGGTGGTGCGATTTATGTGTCTGCGGTCTGCGTGCTGCCCTCGATTCTGATTACCAATTTCAATGTACCGTTTTACTTTGGCGGAACCGCCCTTTTGATCGTGGTCGGTGTCGCCATCGATACGGTGGCCCAGATCGAATCCCACATGCTGACACGGCATTACGAAGGGTTTCTCAAAAAAAGCGGCGGAACCCGGCTTAAAGGGCGCCGGTAACGGAAAATTTCGGAAGCCGAAAAGGTTCGATTCGATTCGATTCGAATCGGTTCGGCTTCTGACACCAAGATAGAGGATACGATTTCATGGCAAAGGAAGAACCGATAAAAGTGCAGGGCTCGGTGGTGGAAACCTTGCCCAATGCGATGTTCAAGGTAGAACTGGAAAACGGCCACCAGGTCCTGGCGCATATTTCCGGAAAGATGCGGATGCATTTTATTCGAATTCTGCCCGGGGACACCGTCACGGTGGAGCTTTCCCCTTATGATCTCACCCGCGGCCGAATCGTTTATCGTTCCAAATAGTTTTCAGCGGCGTTCTACCGGTTTTCACCTGCCGATTCAGCGCGACATGCCTCTACGGATTCGGTTTTTCTGCGGGTAATGGACAAAAGGAGTGGGGACAATGAAAGTCAGAGCATCTGTGAAGAAAATGTGCAGCAAATGCAAGATCATCCGTCGAAAAGGGGTGATTCGGGTGATTTGTGAGAATAAACGTCACAAACAGAGACAGGGATAGGAGGACAGGACTTTGGCAAGAATCGCGGGCGTAGATTTACCGAGGAATAAGCGCATCGATGTCGGCCTGACGTATATCTACGGCATCGGACGGACCACGGCGAATCGTATTCTGGACAAACTGGATATTGATCCGAGCACCAATTCCGACGATTTGACCGAATCCGAGGTCAACGATATCCGTAAGGTGATCGACAGCGAACTCAAGGTGGAAGGTGAGCTTCGCACCGAAGTATCCATGAACATCAAGCGGTTGATGGATCTCGGATCGTATCGGGGGCTTCGGCATCGCAGATCCCTACCGGTACGCGGACAGCGGACCAGCACCAATGCCCGAACACGGAAGGGACCCAGGCGGTCGGCCGTGAAGAAAAAGGGCGGAGCGAAAAAGAAGTAAACAGAGGAGACAGGGATACCACCCATGCCGAGAAAAACCCGACCCAAGAAAAAAGAGAAAAAGAATATTTCCAGCGGTGTTGTGCATATTCAGTCGACCTTCAACAACACCATCATCACCGTCACCGATCCCGCGGGAAACATCATTTCGTGGTCCAGCGCCGGGGTTCAGGGATTCAAGGGATCCCGAAAAAGCACCCCCTTCGCCGCTCAGCTTGCGGCTGAAGATGCGGCCAAAAAGGCGATGGAACATGGGATGAAGAATGTGGAGGTCTATGTCAAGGGGCCGGGCGCCGGCCGTGAATCGGCCGTTCGAGCGCTTCAGGCCGCCGGGTTTACGGTGATGATGATCAAAGACGTCACTCCGATTCCCCATAACGGATGCCGCCCCCCCAAACGCCGCAGGGTATAAGTAAAGGAGGAAACGTTGGCACGATACAATGGTTCTGTCTGCCGGATATGCAGACGTGAAAATTTAAAGCTGTTCCTGAAAGGGGACCGGTGTTATTCCGATAAATGTGCATTCGACCGGCGATCTTATCCGCCGGGTCAGCACGGTCAGCGCCGGCGGGGCAAAGTTTCCGATTACGGCATTCAGCTTCGGGAAAAGCAGAAGGTCAAACGGATGTACGGACTCGGGGAAAAACAGTTTCATCTGTTTTTTCAACGGGCGGATCAACAGAAGGGAATAACCGGCACCAACCTGCTGGTCGCCCTGGAGCGCCGTCTCGATAATGTCGTTTACCGGCTGGGATTGGTCAACTCCCGCACTCAGGGGCGGCATTTTGTCCGTCACAATCACTTCCTGGTCAACGGGAAAAAAGTCAATGTTCCCTCCTTCCTGGTGAATGTGGGGGATGTCATCGAAGTCCGAGAAAAGAGCCGCAATATTCAGGCGATTTCCGACGCCCTTGACGCCGTGGTGCGAAGAGGGGTTCCGCAGTGGCTGGAGCTTGAAAAAGACAACATGAAGGGTACGGTGAAAAGCTTCCCCGAACGCGAAGATCTGACCATGCCGATGCAGGAACAGCTCATTGTCGAGCTGTATTCCAAATAACGAGACCGCCCGTACCTGTTGTTACGAATCAGCGATAGAAGACGATTGCCGCCCGGATATCTTCTCAAAAATCTGGAGTATAGGAATGTCAACAAATGAACTCATGTATATGAATTGGCGCGAGATGATTCGGCCGGATAGGGTGAATGTCGAAAGTTCGCCCAATTACGGTAAATTCATCTGCGAGCCGCTTGAACGGGGATTCGGCATCACCATCGGAAATACGCTTCGACGGATTATCCTTTCTTCGCTTTACGGGGCCGCCATCGTTTCGGTGAAATTCGACAAGGTCTACCACGAGTATAGTGTTATTGACGGTGTGATGGAGGATGTCTCCGAGTTGATCTTGAACCTTAAGGATGTGAGGCTCAAGGTCTCCGACCCCGAACCGAGAACCCTTCGCCTTGAAGCGGAAGGGGAAGGCGAAGTGGTCGCCGGGGATATCATCAGCGATGACGGTCGAGTGGAAATACTCAATCCCAAACTCCACATTGCCACTTTGGGCGAGAATGCCAGGCTCAACCTGGAGATGCAGGTAAAGGTGGGGAAGGGGTATGCCTTATCCGAGGCCAACAAAGACGAAGAGGCTCCGGTAGGGACGATTCCCATTGATGCGGTATTTTCCCCCATTAAACGGGTCAATTACGTAGTCAGCAATGCCCGGGTGGGCCAGCGCACCGATTACGATAAACTGACCATGGAGGTCTGGACCGACGGCAGCATCAAGCCTGAGGATGCGGTGGCTTACGCCGCCAAGATTTTCAAGGAGCAGATGTCCATATTCATCAATTTCGACGAGGATGTGGAGCCGGAGCCCGAGAGCGAATCGGAAGAGCACCACAAGCCGAAGTTTAACGAGAATCTGTATCGAAGCGTGGAAGAGCTGGAGCTTTCCGTCCGCAGCGCCAACTGCCTGAAGAATGCCGATATCCACAAGATTTACCAGCTGGTCGCCAAGACCGAGGCGGAAATGCTCAAGACCAAGAATTTCGGACGTAAATCACTCAACGAGATCAAGGAAGTCTTATCCGAGATGGGCCTTTCCCTTGGTATGAAGCTTGAGGGTTTTGTACCGCCCGAAGAAGAGGCGGAAGAAGGGGAGTAGGAATCAATGAGACATCAAAAAGCAGGAGCCAAATTAGGTCGGACGAGCAGCCATCGGGAAGCCATGTTTCGGAATATGGTCACCTCGTTGTTCAAGCATCAGCGAATCCGAACCACGGACGCCAAGGCCAAGGCGATTCGAAGCTGGGCCGACCATGTGATCACCCTGGCCAAGCGGGGTGATCTTCACGCCCGACGGCAGGTGCTGTCCATCATACGTGAAAAGGCGGTGGCCCATAAACTGTTTGAAGAGGCATCCGAACGATTCGGCGGAATCTCCGGCGGCTACACTCGGGTGGTGAAAATCGGTCGTCGTCCCGGTGATGCGGCCCCTATTTCCCTGGTGGAGCTTGTGAGCACCACCGGTACTCAGCCCAAGAAGGCAGCGCCCAAACCGACCGTGACCGCCACTCCGACACCGACCCCGTCGGAAACCGTACCGACGGCGGCCGAAACCCAAGCCCCGGCTGAAGAAACCGCGGCTTCCGAGGAAACCGCCCCGACTGAAGAAGCCGCCGCTGCGGAAACGGAAGAAACCGCAGCCGAGGCTTCGGCGGAAACGGAAGCCGCCCAGCCCGAAGCGGAGGAACGCCCCGTCTCCGAGAAAAATGAGGATGAAACGCCCGAGGAGACGGATACCCGTAAAACCGAATAGTGGATGTTTCCCCCTTCCGGACAAACGACTAAAGCTCTGCTCAGCGGCAGGGCTTTTGTTGTTTTGAGACAGTAAGGGCGATTAAGCAAGGGGCGCCCAAGGAGACAAAATGGAACCCATCAATATCATGGTCAACGGAATCCCCGGTAATGTCGCGGTTCAGGTCGCCACCCATGTTCAGGCGGACGGTCGGTTTTCACTGGTTCCCTATTCCCTGACCGGCCCCGAAATCGAAACCGGGGCCCACCGCATGAACGGCGTCGACATCCAGCTGATTCGTCCCGAGCACCGGGACGGGGTCATTCAGGAGATTCAGGCGGCCCACGATCCCTTCATCAGCATCGATTTCACCCACCCTTCGGCGGTGAACCCCAATGCCGAATTCTACTGCCGCCACCGCCTCCCTTTTGTCATGGGCACCACCGGCGGAGACCGAGAGCGATTGGATGCGACCGTTCGGGCCGCCGCCATTCCGGCGGTCATCGCCCCCAATATGGCCAAGCAGATCGTCGGATTTCAGGCCATGATGGCCTATGCGGCGGACAATTTTCCCGGCCTCTTCGAAGGATATTCTCTGGACATTCGGGAAAGTCATCAGCAGGGAAAAGCCGATACCAGCGGCACGGCCAAGGCCATGGTGAGCTATTTCAACCGGCTGGGGTGTGATTTTTCAGAAGAAGCGATCGTCAAGGAGCGGGACCCCGAAACCCAGAAGAACCGATGGGGTATTCCCGAGGAATATCTTTCCGGCCACGCCTGGCACACCTATACCCTGACCTCCCCCGATCAGACCACCACCTTCTCTTTTACCCACAACGTCAACGGCCGGAAGATTTACGTCCGGGGCACCCTGGATGCGGTGATCTTCCTGGCGGACCAGGTAGGTCGGGGCGTGCAGGGCCGGGCGTTCACCATGATCGACGTCCTGAAAGGGGCGTAGGCATCAGGTCCGGGTCCGGTTGAGCCAGAAATCGAAAGACCGACCCGGTACGAAAATATCGAGCCCGAGGGATACCTCATCCAGCGGGTTCTTATCCACACCGACTTACGCGTTTCCAGTCTTTTCCGGTTCAAAACTTTCTGCCTCGTTGAATCGGATGACTTTCATGGCGGCTCCTTATTCCTCCTCTGCATTCCATGGACGGGTGTTCTAATGTTATACCTTTTTTAAAATACAGAAATTGCCTTATTTATATCCCCTTGCAAGTTGTTATGGTGAAGTCTGATGGATTTGAAGAATGGACGTCGATGAAAATGAACCGTTTTCATGCGTTGCAGAAGAGAATACGGGAGAATACGGGTATGCGAAATGAGTGAAGAAAAACAAGTAAAAGGAAGCAAAGGTCCGCTGGTCATCGGGCTTTATCTGATTTCCATGCTGGTGGCCTTTTACTTTATGGTTCCCGATTTTCATGACTTCATCAATGAATCCTATCGAATCCTCACCTCGGGGGATGATGCGCGAATCAAGGAATGGGTGGAGGAAATCGGGATCTGGGGGCCGGTCATCATCATCGGCGGAATGACGGCCCAGATGTTTCTGGTCGTGATTCCCTCCTGGATGCTGATGCTGGTATCCATTCTGGCCTACGGTCCTTTCTGGGGGGTGCTGCTGATTCTGGTCTCCATCTATCTGGCCTCGAGTATCGGCTATTTCATCGGGCGGTTTCTAAGTCCCGTTCTCGTGAAAAAACTGGTCGGATCGGACAAACAGGAGACACTCAAATATTACGCGGATAACTACGGTTTCTGGGTGGTGGTCATCACCCGGCTGTCGCCCCTGTTTTCCAATGACGCCATCAGCTTTGTCGGCGGCCTGCTGAAGATGGGGTACTGGAAATTCATCGGCGCCACCATGGCGGGAATCCTTCCTCTGTCGCTCCTTTTCGCCTATTTCGGGGAAGACACCGACCGAATGAAAGGCGGCCTGATCGCGGTCAGCATTGTCAGCCTCATCGGCTTTATCGCTTACGTCTATTATGATCGAAAGCGGAGGGCGGGTGCGGAACCGGCCTGATGAAAGCGGCCGAGGTAAAACGATGCGGAAGAAATGAAGGGATGATCACTCGGAATGAGAATGCCCGATCTGCTCATCTATCACGGGTGTATCCAATCGATCCCCCAGAACGTCTTCAACATAAAGCATCTGAATCAGCACCATTGTGCAGGCCAGCAAGGGCATGGCCAGAAGAATCCCCAGAAATCCGATGATGTTGAACAGAAGAATCTGCACCGATAGAATAAGCACCGCCGGCACGGAAATAATTTTCTCCTGGATCTTGGGGGTGAGAAAATACCCCTCCACATTTTGAACGAACACATAAAAAAGGCTGACATAAAAGGCTGTCCACAACCCTTGAGACAAGGCGACCAGAATCGCGGGAATAAAGGCCAGAACAGGGCCTAAGTTGGGAATAAAGGTCATCAAGGCGGCGAACAGCCCCAACGCCAGGGCATTGGGAAGACCCAACAGCCATAATCCCGAACCGACGATGGTGCCCAGAATCGACATTGAAAACAGCTGGCCCAAGAGCCATCCGCGAATAGCGGTGGACAGGTTGTGAGAAACCTCAAGCGCTCTGGGACGACTGTTTAGCGGAATCAGGCGAAGAATACCATTCAGATAGATATCCGGTTGGGCGGCCAGGTAGACGCCGATGACCAGAATGAACAATACGCCGGTGACGGCGCCGAAGGTGGTGGAAAAAACCCCGATGACCCGGCTCAGCAGTTCGGTCTCCTGCAGGTTCTCAGCGCTGATCAGCGTTTCCGGTTTCTCGGCCTGTTCGAGAACCGCTTTGCCCCAGCTGAATTGTTTCAGATAGAATTTTAAATCCGAGAGGTATTCGGGTATTCGGCGATAGAAATCGACCACCTGCTGTTTCAAAATCGGGCCGAAATACATACTGAACAGACCGACCAACAAGAAAATAAGGATCAGGGATATTACCAGTGCCAGACCGCGGGGAATACGGGTATATCGGCTGATCTGATCTTGCAGCCACCGAAGAATAATGCTGAGTAGAAATCCGGCGAAAATCAGAAGCAGAAGGGTGGTGGATCGCCAGATCAAGAGGGTCGCCAACAAGAAGGTTCCGCTGATCCCCACCGTGATCAGAACTCGAACGGCAAAGGGATAAAAGGGGTGCTTCGATTTGTCGGGTGTGTCTGCTCCCATTACCGCTGTTTAATCTCCCTTACGCCTCCTTCAGCAATTCACTCTGTACATATTCGGCCCGGTGGCAGGCCACCAGATGGTCGTCGCCCCGGGTGCCCGGGGCCGGTCTCAGCGGCGGTATTTCATGGATGCATCGGTCGACGGCGATGGGGCATCGGGTTCGAAATCTGCATCCCGACGGCGGATTGACCGGCGAGGGCACATCCCCCTTCAGGATCTGAGGCTCCCGTTTCGCATCGGGATCGGGAACCGGAATGGCCGAGATGAGGGCCCGGGTATACGGGTGGATCGGTTGGTCATAGATGGTGTCGGCATCGGTAAATTCGACGATCACGCCCAAGTACATGACCGCGATATGGTCGGAAATGTGTTTGACCACCGACAGATCATGGGAGATGAAGAGATAGGTGAGCCCCATCTCCCGCTGAAGATCCAGTAGCAGGTTCAGAATCTGCGACTGGATGGAGACATCCAGGGCCGAGACCGGTTCATCCGCCACGATCAGCCGCGGGTTCAGGGCCAAAGCCCGGGCCACTCCGATGCGCTGGCGCTGGCCCCCGCTGAATTCATGGGGAAACCGGGTCAAGACATTTTCGGGCAATCCCACCCGGGCAAGCAGGGCCTTCACCCGGTCCCGCCGTTCATCCGGGGTGCCGATGCCGTGAATGACGAAGGGTTCCCCCACGATCCCGGCGACGGTCTTGCGGGAGTTGAGGGATTCGAACGGGTCTTGGAAGATCATCTGCACATCCCGCCGCACCGCCTGAAGGGCTTTGCGGTCCAGACGGCAGAGATCCCGGCCGTCGAACAGGATGCGGCCGTCGGTAGGATCATAGAGCCGAATGATACACCGGCCCACGGTGGTCTTTCCGCACCCGGATTCGCCCACCAACCCCAGAGTCCGGCCCGTCCGGATTTTGAACGACACCCCGTCCACGGCGAATACGGTGGCCACCCGGCGCAGAAAAATGCCGCCGTGAACGGGAAAGTGCATCTTCAAATCGGAGACATTCAGGGCGATGTTTTCAGAAGAAGGGGACGAAGAGGCGGCTTGGGGCCCGGGTTCACCGGCATCGGCCTTAGACTCCGGCCTGAAGGCGGAGATCTCATGGGGTTTTTCGAATTCCGGGAGTTCATCCCAGAAATGGCAGGCCGAGACATGGCCGGGATTTACTTCATACAGAGGCGGTTGTTCTTTACAGACCGGCTGGGCGAATGGGCAGCGGTTCTGAAACCGGCACCCCTCGGGCAGATCATAGAGACTCGGCACGATCCCCTTGATGATGTTGAGATGGGTTTTACGCGGGGTTTCCAGACGGGGAATGGCAGACAGGAGCCCCTGGGTGTAGGGATGCCGGGAGGTCCGAAATAATTCGGTCACCGGTGCGGCTTCGGCCACTTTGCCCGCATACATGACCACCACCGAGTCGCTGATTTCCGCGATGACCCCCAAATCATGGGTGATGAAAACCACCGACATTCCGGTCTCTTCCTGAAGGTTTTTGATGAGGGTCAGGATCTGAGCCTGAATGGTGACGTCCAGGGCGGTGGTCGGTTCATCGGCGATGAGGATCTCGGGTTTGCAGGCCAGGGCCATGGCGATCATGACCCGCTGGCGCATGCCTCCGGAGATCTGATGGGGATACTCCCGCAACCGCTGCTCGGGTTCGGGAATGCCCACTTTTTTGAGCATCTCCAGGGCCGATTGCCGAATCTTCGCGTCTTCCATATGCGGAAAGTGGAGCCGGAACACCTCCCGAAGCTGTTTGCCGATTCTATGGACCGGATTGAGGGCGGTCATCGGTTCCTGAAAAATCATGGAGATCCGGTTGCCCCGCACCGCGAACATCTCCTCGGCCGGCAGGTGCGCGATATCGACGCCGTCGAACCGAATCTCCCCGGACAGGATCTGCCCCATGGGCTTGGGCAGAAGCCGCATCACCGACAGGGCGGTCACGCTCTTGCCGCATCCCGATTCGCCCACCACCCCCAGGGTGCCGCCCGCAGGCACCGAAAAGCTGACGTCGTCCACCGCCCGAATCCGTCCCTCTTCGGTATCGAATGCGGTCACCAGGTTCTTGACTTCTAAAATCGGTTTCAAGGTCGCATTTTCCACGTCCACTCGGCCGCCGAAGGGCCTATTTCAGGAACGGCATCATATAGGTTTTATCCACGTTCGTGACCGGCTCCAGCGGTCTGCCCCGTTTCATGGCTTCTTCGGTCTCCTCGTGCAGGGCCTCGTCATACCAGAAGAGCCCCCCGGTGGTGCTGTCAAACGGCAGAAAGAGATCGCTGCTGTGCCGGGTGCCGGAAGGATCCGGCAGGCGCCACCACCGCCAGTAGGCATGGCGCACATAGGGCACCATGAAGGTGGGAACAAAGGGGCCGATCTGATGAATTTTTTCCTGCATTTCGATGGAGAGCCGAATCCGCTCTTCTTCATCCAGGGAATTGCGGTAGGCGATGATCATCGGGTCGAGTTCGGGATCGGCGGTGTTGGTAATGTTGTTGGTCTGGGGTTTGAAGGCGTTGACCGAATGATAGTGTTCCCAGAAACGCGGACGCAGGGAGGTGGACCATCCCATCCAGGCCACGTCGTGTTTTTTCTCCATCACCTTTTTGTAGGCGGCCGAGGGGTCCAGCTTCTGAAGCCGCAGATCGACGCCCGCCTTTTTGGCTTCTTCCTTGAGCACCACCAACCGAGGCGTGTGCTCCTCATTGCTGTAGGTCACCTCCACGGAAAAGCGCAGGCCGTCCTTTTCCCAAATGCCTTCCGAGCCCCGGGTCCAACCCGCTTCGCTCATGTACTGTTTTACTTTCTCCAGATCGAAGCGCCGGGCCCGAACCTCCGTATTGGAATACCGGCCGTATCCCACATACCCGTTTTCGAGACGATAATAATCCCCCCGCAGCACCTGGTTGATCACCTTTTCGATGTTCATGGCATGGGCGAAAGCATACCGGACCTTGGGGTCTTTGAATATCTCCTTGGCCTGGTTGAGCCACATTCCCTGGGCCGACTGCTGGGTATTGTTGAAGAACCAGATACGGTGGATATAGCCGTTGCCGACCTCCCGGATCTTGGACTTGACGTGCCAGTACTGGGGAATGGTCATGGGAAAGGTATCGATCTTGCCCCGTTTGAAGTGCTCCCACATGAGGTTGAAATCCCGAACCACCGTGTACTTGACATAATCGACGTTGAACCGGTTTTGAAAATACTTCAGATCCCGGGCCCACCAATCCTTCTTTCGTTTGAACATGATGTGGCGGCCCTTGTTGAAATCCGCGATCTGGTACGGACCGGTGTTGGGCACGATTTTCCAGTTGTATGTCTGAACAAAGCCTTCATCCAATTCCCCGTAAAAATGGCGGGGAGTGGGGCCGATGGGGATCTTCAGGTGCAGATCGGGAACCGCCTTGGTGCTGACCACCGCCAGGGTATGGTCGTCGTAGATGATGACCTTGTCGATCTCCTTGGTGTAATAGTCGTTGTACCAGGGTGCGATGATATGCTCCGAGCGCATGAACTCCAGGGTATAGGCGAAATCAGCGGCGGTCACCGGGTGGCCGTCGGACCAGCGGGCATCCGGATTGAGCTTGAAGTACATGGTCTTTTTGTCTTTGCCGAAAGCCCAGTGGGTGGCCAGCTCCGGAATGATGTTCTCGGTGTTGGGATGAATCCCGATCAGGCTCAGCTGGTTGCCGAGAATGGCGCTTCGAAAGCTCGAATTGGAATCGGGCCCCACGGTTCGGAAGGTGAGGGGAAAACTGGCGATGGCGGTGTTGTACATGCCGCCCTTTTTTGCTTCCGGTGAGGCGTAGACCGGGTCCTCGGTATTGGTGAGCCATTCGATTTCTTCAGGCAGTTCCGGAGAGGCCCCGGGCGCGGGGATCGCGATCAAAAGGAGTAAAAGAGCGGCCGTCAGAGCCGAAAAATATCGTATATGCATGATCCATCCTTTCTGATGATGCCGGTTTCACGGATTTCAATTTCAACCCAAGAAGTTGCAGTCAACAATATAAGCAGGATTTTTGGGTTTTCATACCGCTTATTCATAGACGGTGTGCAGTTTGGGATCGAAGGCTTCCCGGACCGCCTCGCCGATGAAGGTCACCGTCAGCAGGGTGACGATCATGGCCAGGATGACCGAGCCGGCGATCCACCAGGCCCACATGTTGGCCCATCCTTGCTGAAGAAGTTCCCCCCAGCTCGGGGTGGGCGGGGGCAGGCCGAATCCGAGATAATCGAGGGAGGTGAGCGCCACGATGCCGCTGGATACCGAAAACGGCGCGAAGGTGACGATAATGGCCACCGTATTGGGAATGATGTGATTAAAAATCACCCGCATATCGGAGGCGCCCAGGGCCTTGGCAGCCAGGGCGTATTCCCGGGCCTTTTCCTTGTAGGTGATCGTCCGCATGGTCCAGGTGATGTTGATCCAGCCGAAAAAGGCCATGATCAGGATCAGAAGCCAGAAATTGGGCACCACGATGGAGGAGATGATAATGATGACATACAAAAAGGGCACATTGGACCAGATTTCGATGATCCGTTGAAAGAACAGATCGAATTTTCCGCCCAGATATCCCATGGAACAGCCGATGGACACCCCGATGGTGTAGTTGGCCAACAGCAGGCCCAGGGAAAAAAAGATGGCGATGCGAAATCCGTAGACCAGGCGGGCCACGACATCCCGGCCTACGACATCGGTGCCCAGATAGTGACGATCTTCAAAAGAAGGCGGAAAGGGGGGCCAGGCATTTTCTTGAAGATCGTTTTCATAGGCATTGTAGGGCACCGGCGGCAGCAGCACCCAGTCGTCTTCGCCTTCGGATCTAAACTTCTCCTTGAGCTGACGGTAGTTGGTTTCATAGGCATAATCAAGGCCGAAAACGGTCCCCGGTATCATGTCTCCATAGGTGGGGAAAAAATACTCGCCGTTGTAATGAACGATCAAAGCTCGGCTGTTGACCAGCAGTTCCGCAGATAGGGAGATCAGGAGCAACAAGGCAAAAATAAGAAATGAGTAATACCCTCGGCGGATCGATTTGAACCGGCGCAATTTACGCAGGGTGAGCGGGTTCATATTTTGAAACGGTTTCATTTGAATTGTACCCTCGGATCGACGAAAGCCACACAGATATCCGACAGAATGTTTCCGATCATCAACAGCAGAGAAGAAATCACCAGAATTCCCATCACCACCGGATAATCCCGATCCAGAATCGATTCATAGCCGAGAAGCCCCATGCCGTTGATATTGAACACCTTTTCAATCAGAAAGGACCCGGTCAGAATGATGGAGATATTATTGCCGAAGTGGGTGGCGATGGGGATCAGGCTGTTTCGCAGGGCATGGTTGAAAACCGCCTTTTTAAACGGGAGCCCTTTGGCGATGGCGGTGCGCACGTAATCCGATGCGAGATTGTCCATGACGGTGTTTTTCATGAGAAAGGTCATGACGGTGAAAGAGCCGATCATATAAGCGGTCAGCGGCAGGACCGTGTGCCAGGCGATGTCGGCCACTTTTTCCCAAACCGAGAATTCGAAAAACATGTCGCTGGTGAGCCCGCCCAGTGGAAAAATTTCCCACCGGGAAGAGAACAGCATCAGCATCAGCACCCCGGCCACCCATCCGGGAATGGCATACCCGATGAAGACGACCACCGAGCTGACGTTGTCGAAGGCGCTCTTGTGCCGAATCGCCTTGGCCAGCCCCAGGGGGATGCACACCCCATAGGTCAGGATCATGGTCAGTATGCCGAAATAGAGGGAGATGGGGATGCGGCTTTTGATCATGTCCCAGACCGGATCGTAATACCGGGTGGAGGTGCCCAGATCCCCGGTCAGCACCTTGCCCAGCCACTCCACATAGCTCAGCAGAACCGGCTTGTCGAAGCCGTAATATTCCTTCAGCTGCTGAATCTGGCTTTCCGAGAGCGGCTGCGATCGTTCATCGCCCGCCATTCCGGAAGGACCGGCCCCCATAGTGTCCTGCATCTGCTGGGCCTGCAGAATGATCCGTTCAATGGGCCCGCCGGGCACAAACCGGGTGATGGTGAACACCATAATGGTGATCCCTATAAAAGTCGGTATGATCAACAGAAAACGGCGAATGAAGTAGGCGGTCATGGTTCTCTCGGAATATCCGGCACGATCGGTTCTTCGATTTCATTTTCCGGGGGTTCGGGAATCGGAGGCGCCACCGGCTGCTCGATGCCGAGTGTACCAGGCATCGGCTCTGATCTCAAGTGGGGTTCCGGTTCCTCGAGAATATCGAAAGGGGAGGGGCCCTCGAAATAGCCGTACCGGCCGTCTTCGTATCCTTCCTGAAACCGATCGATTTTCGCTTCCACCTTTCGCAGGGACTCCCCGATGGTCCGACCGGTGGAATAACACCCCGATAAAACCCCCAAAGCCGATACCATCAAAAACGGAATTCCCAGTGCTTTGACAACCCTTTTCATGAAATCAAGTGTCTCCTGTGTGTCGCAAGCCGGGGGGAATTGCTGTATTTTCTCGTTTTTCCCATCGCTTGCGGCCGTTGCGTTGAAAGACTTCACGCCGAACCGGTGCAAACGCGCCGCCGTCCCACATATGCACATCCAACACCACTTTCCCCTCGGTTCTTTGAATGAAATTAAAGGCGTTCCGTTCTTTTCGAACCCGTCGGGAGGTGGCGGTGCCGGCCTGAACCACCAGGACCGAACGCTGAAGCGCCCGATAGGCCGCATGAGACCCGTCGGCGTAACTCATATGATAGTGGCCGGAGAGGACCAGGCCCAATCGGCATTTTTCCAAATATTGAAGGGCCCTTTCCGCCCTGCCGACCACCCGCTTGGGGCGTCCCGGAGGCGACAGGAAGGGATGGTGGGTGACCAGAACTCGAAATACATCCGGGGGAAGTTCGCAGAAGCGCTGGTAAATCAGGCGGATCTGTGAAACGGATACCCGACCGTCCTTGCGGGTGAAAGACCGGGCCGTGTTGATGCCCAGCACCGCGACCTTGTCGTCCTGATACATCGGGGCCAGGTCGGTGGTGATGTAACGCATATAATTTCTCAACGGGTGGAAAAATCGGTTGTAGACATGGTAAAGGGGCACGTCATGATTTCCCGGCACCACGATTTTGGGGAAAGGAATTTTGTCCAGATACTCCCGGGCGGCCCGATATTGGCGGCTTCGCGCCCGTTGAGTGAGATCGCCGCTCACCACCACCAGATCCGGTTGGAGCCGGTTCAGGCTGTCCAGCAATCCGGCGGCCAATACCGGTTTGACCGTACCGAAATGGAGATCCGACACATGGGCCAGTCGGGTCATGCAGCCTCTTGGGGGACGATACTGGTTAAACTTTGGGGATGAATACGAAAGGTCAGCGGCGGAGGAACTTTCATAAATTCTCCGTCCAGAATCAGCTTCAGATGTTTTTTTCGGGTTCGAATGGTGACCTCCTCCGTGTGCAGATCGATGAGTTCGGGTATTTCGCGGAAGTTGCGTTTGACCAGCGTCAGTATCGCCAGCTTCAGAAGCGAACGGGACGGAATCGGCGGCGAGTATAAAACGGTCAGCCGTCCGTCGGTCAAGGATTTCCGGTTCAAAAAGGCCAAGCTGTTGGTGTCGTAGGTGTTGTTTCCGATGAAAACGAACGGAGAACGGAGGAATTCGGCCCCTTCGCGGCTTTCCAGACGCCCTTCCAATCGGGGCGGCTTCCAGATGGTCTCCAGAAGGGCCCAACTGATGCCCAGGGCCTTGTTGATACCGAGGTTTCGTTTGTATTCGTTCCGTTTTTCCACAGCCAGAGAATGAACCCCGAGGGAAGCGTTGTGAAGAAAAAATTGCTTTTTGGAATCCCCCATTTCCACTTGTCCCAAATCCATCCGCAAGGTGAAACCGCCGGCGATCGCGTCGACGGCCCTCTCCGGATCGAGGGGCATCTTCAAATCCCGGGCAAAATAATTGAAGGTTCCCATCGGCAAGACGGCCAGAGCGGTTTGGGTGTCGGCCAAAAGGTTGGCCGCCGCATTCAAGGTGCCGTCCCCGCCGCCGACGATGATCAGTTTGACGCCCTGATTCACCGCTTGTGTGATCGTTGGGCCGATGTCCTCGGGGTCGGGCTTCAGAATCTCCGCCTCCGGAAAAGTGATCGTCAATTTTTGGAGAAGGGCGGTTTTACGGTTTTCTGAATTCACTCCTTCAAAGAAGCCGGATTTGGTATTGAGGACAATCACCGTCTTTCGGCTCAGTTCCGAAACGACCGAAGATAATCGTGGCATCGACAGCTCCCTGTATTTGGTTGAGAAAAGCGCGCGGTCATTCCGTTGCCGTAACCGGAAGACATCCTACGGAAGAATGTGAGGATGCACAAGCCATTTCTAAAGCAGACCGCATCCTAATAAAATTAAGGATTGTGAAAGGAGTTTCAAGCGGATATAATACAAATGAATATCCCACTTCACATATGAGCAATTGCCATGAAAAAAATCGTCAATCGTGCCCGGCGCCTCTATCTGGAAATCATCCAGAGCATCGCCTTTTATCCGACCCTGATCACCGCCGCGCTTTTTGGTCTGGCCCTGATGATGATTTTTCTGGATACCAGTCGGGTCGGCCGGTTGATCGATCCTTACCTCCGCTATGTGATTAATGTAAATGAAGATTCCGCCCGAAGCTTTTTATCGACCATGGCCGGAGGAATGATTTCGCTGACGGTGTTCAGTTTTTCCATGGTCATGGTGATGCTGAACCAGACCGCCTCCAATTACTCCCCTCGAATCCTTCCCGGCCTTATTTCCCAAAAATCCAACCAGGTGGTGCTCGGTATTTACCTGGGCACCATCATCTATCTCCTGATGATTTTAATCAATATACGATCGAACATCGGAGACCGGCAGGTATCGGTGCTGTCGCTCTTTGTCGGATTTCTACTGGGGCTGGGCTGTCTGGCGCTGTTTGTTTACTTCATCCACACAATTTCGAGAAGTGTTCAAATCGAAACCCTCCTAAAGGATATTTACGAGATCACCCGATCCGTCTTGGCGCAGGAAATCCAAGAACAGTCTGATCGGGGAGATCCGGTAACGCCGACATCGGGGTCTTGGCAGGTTTATAATAGTCCGGAAACCGGTTATTTTCAGCAGATTCAGGAGGACCTTTTTTTGAAAGCGCTGGTGAAGGATGATCGGGTGGTGCAGATTCTGGAACCCCTGGGAGGATACCTGATCAAGGGCACGCCTCTCATCAGGGTCAGCGGGCCCGAACCGGATGCCGATTCGAATCTCTTCAAAACACTCTCGGGCGGTTTGATTTTTCAGAAGAATGAATTGCCGAAAATGAACTATTTATACGGATTCAAACATATCGTCGAAATCGCCGTCAAGGCCCTCAGCCCGGGCATCAACGATCCGGGTACGGCTGTCAATGCACTGGATTATCTGACGGATCTGCTGGCGATTCGCATGCGGTTGCCGGATCACAAGGCCTTGTATGATCAAGAGAATCGGCTCCGGGTGAGTTTTGTAACCCTTTCCTTCGAGGACCTCATCTATTATTGTTTTGCTGAAATCCGGGCCTACGGTAAGCGCGACCCGGTCATCATTCACCGGCTGCTGCAGATGATTCAAAGCCTTCTTCATTCGGCTTCCCGAAAGGCGCACCGGAAGGCCCTCCTGTACCAGGCTCAGGCGGTGGCGGCGGATGCCAAGCATTACATTCACAACCCCGCCGATCGTATTCGTATTGCCCGAAGGCTGAAATCAATAGAGGGGATGGAATCGGAGGCGGCGGAACTGTATCAACCCGTGGAAACGAGCGGGTCATCGAAGCTTTGATTATGCGAGTCCGGTGTCGGGGTGCGGTTCCCGGCAGAAAGCCATTCCCCAGGTGCCCGGCCCCATGTGGGCCCCGGAGGTGAGGGAGAGCGGAATGGATCGAATCTCCGATCCGGGGCAGTGGCGTCCGATGGTTTCTTGAACCTCCGTCTCGACCCACTCCCGGTTGTCCGAATATTCCAGCAAAACCAGTGCGGGGGGGCCGTTTCTCAGGGCCTGTTCCAGCTTGTCCAGGGCGAACGCCAACTGGGCCTTCCGGTCCCGGACCATGCCGACCTTTTTGGCCCCCTGGGCGGTGGGGGTGATCACCGGCTTCAGGTGGAGCATGTCGCCGAAAAAAGCCCCGGTTTTGGAAAGCCGTCCGCCGGCTGCCAGATAATGAAGCCGGTCCAGAAACAGGTATTCCTCGCAATGGGGGACCATGGCTTTTGCAAATCGGATCACCGCCTCGGGATCATCCGTCTGTTGCGCGTAACCAACCGTGGCCAGGACCATGGCGGCCAGGCGGCCCGAGGCCGCACCGGTATCCAGAACCGTCAGCCGGTTTCCCGGGTCATGCTTCGCCTTCCAGGAGACGGCCGCCTCATAATTTCCGGTGTAGACCGAACCCACGCACAGGTAGAGAACCCGATGGTGGCGGTCCAATACGCTCTGGTAATGCTGGCTTCGTTCAAAGATCGAGGCCTGGGAGGTGGAGACCGGAACCCCGCTGCGCATGGCCGCATAGACCGATTCCGGCGAATAATGGGTTTCGGGAAGGCTTTTATCCCCCACCAGAAGATAGCTGTCCAGCAGCGTCATTCCCAGGCGCCGGGCATTCGACCGGGTGAGGGAACCGGCGGCGTCCGTCATCAGGTGAATGGGACCGGCGGCGGGGTTCAGGGGAGCCGAGACCGCATCATCCGTCAACGCCTCTTCGGACCAGTCCGTCAGCCGGCCCAGGGCTTCCATTCGAGACCGGGCCGCGGTTCGGTCCGAGGTATGAAAGTGGACCTGAATGGAATCCCGATCCGGGGTGACCACCACGCTGTCTCCCAGGGCGGCGATGCTTTCGTCGGTATCGCCGGTCCGGTGGTTCAGTCGAAGCCGTGCCTGGATGCAATGGCCGGTCTGAGACCGGGCCTGATAATCGGGGGAGATTTGGAGCCGGTTGGGGAATCTTCGGTTCAGGGGCGTAAACAACCATTCGTCCCCGACCAGGGATTCGAAAAATCCCTCGAACAGCAGAAACATTCCCAATGCGCCGGCATCCACCACCCCGGCCGATTCCAACACCGGCAGCAGGGTCGTGGTTTGAAGGACCGCTTCGGAGAGATGATCGATAACCGCCGTGGCCGATAGACGACGTTCCGATGCCTCCTTTTGCAGCACTTCCACCAGGGCGTCGAAGAGGGTCAGCATGGTGCCGGGTTTGGGGTCTTTCACCGCCTCCCGGGCCGCATCCCGGCCCTTTTGGGCGGCGGGGAACAGGTCTCCCTTGCCGTTCATGCAAATAAATTCCGAAAGAAACCGGGCCGCGATGTTTCCGGAATTGCCCCGGGCCGCCATGAGCAGAAGCCGGGCGGTTTCTTCGGGATCACCGGTCATGCGGCGAAGGGGCGACAGGCTGGCCACCAGGTTGCGGCCGGTATCCCCGTCCGCCACCGGAAAGACATTGATGCCGTCCAGAAGATCGGCCCAGGCGGTCAACCGCTCTGTGCCCGCCACCAGTCCGTTTCGAATCGGTTCGTCCATGATCAGAGGTTCAGACACCGGCGGATGTCCGCCGGGACTTCGTAAAGGGTCTCCATCTCCGGGAGTTTCACCGCCACCTGTTCTCCCCGGCCTTTGGCGCAGGTCTGACCGTCGGCGATTCGGTGAATTTCGAAGTCGAGGACGATCTTGATGGCGGCCTCCCGGGCCGTGGCCCGAACCCGAAACGCCTCCCCATAGCGCAGAGAGATGATGTGTTTGGTGGCGGTCTTGATGACCGGAAACAGGATGCCGTGCTTTCGGGAGTAGCGGTAGAGATCGATGCCGCCTTCCCGGAACAGGGCGAAGCGGGCGATATCGAAGTATTTAAGATAATTCCCGTGCCATACCACTTCCATGGGATCGAGATCGTGAAAAGGAACCCGCAGCTGCACTTCATGGCTTCTGCCTGCTGTCATATTCGGTTGCCGCCTTGAATATCGTGTTCGGCCGTCTGTTGCCGGAATAGGTTTAAATTCAATCGGATAAGCGATCCGATGATGCGATCGCTCGGAAAGTGTAACATAAACGATTGACATTCAATCAAATTTTCGCGATATTTTAAATTTTTCAAAAGAACCCGTCAACCCCAAAACCGCCGTACCTAAAAAGCCGGCGGCACGGCACCGCCGAAAAGAAACGCATGAAGAAAGATGAGGTACCCCAAGACCGGGGTTTCAGCGACGGCGTCCGGGAAATTTCCTACGCAGTGGATGAAAACGGCCGGTACGTTCTGGTCCAAAGCCGGGGATGGGAACCCAAAACCGTGGCCAACGACCAGGCCTGGGAAGTGATCGAGGAGGACCTTCGCGAGCAGATTCGACTGATCAGGTCCGGAAAGCGGAGCCCGCTGGCCTATCACATGACCCGGAACCTGATGGACATCGGACTTCTATCCAGCTATGCGGACCTGCCCCGGTGGCGGGTCCGGCGACATCTTAAACCCAAGGTCTTCCGGCGGCTCTCCGCCGAGTTGAAAGCGCGCTACGCCGGCATTTTCGGCATCACCGTGGCCCAGCTTCATGAAGTGCCGGAAACAGCGGAAATCAACCCCCATGAATGACAGCACCGCCATTGAAATTCCCTTTCACCACCGGCAGTCGGCCCATTGCGAAACCGGTGTTTTATCGAATCTGGTATCTCACCACGGGCTGGAGATCAGCGAAGCCATGGTGTTCGGCATCGGTTCCGGACTGTTTTTCGGCTATTTTCCATTTGTCCGGCTCAATAAACTGCCCCTCACCGCCTACCGGATCGCCACCGGCGGAATCATGAGCCGAACCACCAAGCGGCTGGGGATTCGGCTGGAATGGCAAAAGTTCAGAAGTCCGGACAAAGCCATGGCGGCCCTGGACCGAATGCTGGAGGCGGGGATTCCGGTGGGATGCCGCACCGGGGCCTACTGGCTCAGCTATTTTCCGCCCCGATACCGGTTCCATTTCAACATGCACAACCTGGTGGCCTTCGGCAAAAACAACGGCAGCTATCGCATCAGCGATCCGGTTTTTCCCGACCCGGTGGACTGCCCGGCCGAAGACCTGGCCAAGGCCCGGTTCGCCAGAGGATCCATGGCCCCCAAAGGCCGGATGTACCATGTGGCCCATGTGCCCGGGGCCGACGAGATGGATCTGGCCGGGGCGGTGCAAAAAGGCATCAAAGAGGTTTGCCGGTCCATGCTCCGGGTGCCCGGACCTTTTATCGGCGCCAAGGGCATTCGGTATCTGGCCAAAAAGCTCGAAAACCGGCCCGCCAAACTGGGGGACCGCCGGGCCGCCCTCCATCTCGGTCAGATCATCCGCATGCAGGAGGAGATCGGCACCGGCGGCGCCGGGTTCCGGTTTATCTACGCCGCTTTTCTTCAGGAAGCCGCCCCGATTCTGGCCCTTCCCGAGCTTTCCGAACTCTCCGACCGAATGACCGAGATCGGCGACCGCTGGCGCGATTTCGCCGTCATCGGCTCCCGCATCTGCAAAGCCCGGGCCTCGGAAACCGAAAGCTATGCGGCACTGGCCGACATTCTTCGGGATTGCGCGGACCGGGAAGCGGCGCTGTTTACGGACCTGGAAGATGCGGTCCGGTGATGTTCATGATTCTTTTGTTTTTCCGAAGCGGAATGCTTTCACAACCTTAAATTCACGATCATTATCTATGAACCAGCTTGCCAAATCCAAACTATCCCCCCCCGGTCTAAAACAGTCTCTGAAAATCATGCTCATCCAGGAACTCAATCTGGTGGATGTGAACCCCTGGGAGATCGAAGACGATGATCCGCTCTTCGGAGACAAGTTCGGCCTCGATTCCATTGATGCGGTCGAAGTGGTTTTTCAGATCAAGGCCCATTTCGGCGTGGTCATCCGCGACATGAAAGAAGGCCGAAAGGTTCTCCAGTCCATCAATACCCTGTCCGAATTCATCGAAAAGCATCGGGCTGCATGAAACCGGCCGCGCCTGTGGCGGTCACCGGCATCGGATGCCTCTGCTCGGCCGGTCTGACCCTGAATGCCTGCCTCGATTTTCTGTTTCGGGGGGAGCGCTTTCCGGTGCTGCCCTCGCGGTTTCCCGCGGACCCGGATCCGGGATATCCGGTCTTCGAGGTGGCGGAGGGGTTCTGGATTCCGGGCCGGTTCCGGTCCGCTCCCCGGTCCCGCACCGTTCGGCTGGCCCTGACCGCCGCTCATGAAGCCTGTGCCGATGCCGGGCTGGACCGCGGAATTTTAAAGCGGAAACGGGTGGGGGTCTGCATCGGCTCCAATGTGGCCGGTTCGGTGAGCAATCCGGAGCTGTTCGGCAAAACCGGCGCCTGCGACAGCGATTATCCCACCCCGGCGGACCGATTTTCCGCCTCCAATCCGGCAGTGGGGCTGGCCCGGGAATTTGAACTCTGCGGCCCCCTGGAGACGGTGGTCACCGCCTGCTCGGCCGGCACCGACGCCCTTGGGCTGGCGGCCTCCTGGATTCGCATGGGGCTTTGCGATCTGGTCCTGGCGGGCGGGGCCGACGAGCTTTACGAAATCACCTACAACGGGTTCATTTCCCTGATGAACAGCGACAGCAGCGCCTGCAAACCCTTTGATGCGGACCGGAAGGGGCTCAATCTGGGGGAAGGGGCGGCCCTGTTCATTCTGGAATCCGAGGCGGTTCTTCAGGAGCGCGGCGCGACGCCGAGGGGATGGATCCTGGGCTACGGCACCGCCGGCGACGCCTTTCACCTCACCACCCCCGATCCCGAGGGAAAGGGGCTTCACTTGGCGGTTCGGGACGCCCTGGAATCGAGCGGAATTTCGCCCTCGGCCCTCGCCTTCATCAATGCCCACGGCACCGGCACCCCCGACAACGACCGGATCGAATCCCGGCTTTTTGATGCCCTGTTTCCCGGAATTCCCTTTCTTTCCACCAAGGGATTCACCGGTCATACCCTGGGCGCGGCCGGAGCGGTGGAGGCGGCTTTTACCTTGGGATGCCTGGAGCGGGGCCGGATTCCGCCCAGTGCCGGATTCACTCACTCCGATCCGGAGCTGCCGGCGTCTCCGGTCTCCCGAACCACCCCGGTCCGCGGCGCTGCGGCGCTTTCCGAAACCCTGGCCTTCGGCGGCAACAATGCGGCGCTTATACTGGGGGCGGAAAAGGGGGTAAAATGA
Source organism: Desulfococcaceae bacterium (assembly GCA_046541495.1). Taxonomy (GTDB): domain Bacteria; phylum Desulfobacterota; class Desulfobacteria; order Desulfobacterales; family Desulfococcaceae; genus JAABSQ01. Next base: position 3,568 of record JBKHDE010000003.1, on the reverse strand, counting down.
GGGTCGGTATCGAGGGCATCGGGGTGGTGGGCGGATTCGGCTGCGGGCTGTCCGATATGGCGGCGGCTCTGGCCGAGGGACGAGGCCGGGCCGAATTTTTTTCCATGGCCACTCTTCAGGGAGAGGTTCGAGTGCCGATGCTGCCGGCCGACACCTCTGCGCTCGGGGGGATGGTCGACCGCCGGGCCCTGCGTCGGACCGATCACCACACCCGAATGGCCCTTCTGGGATGTCGAATGGCCCTTTCGGATGCCGGCATTGCCGATTCTCTTCCCGAATCCCTGGGGATCATCGTGGCCACCGGGTATGGTTCCACCTGCAATACCTTCGATTTTCAGGAACTCTGCACCGAGGGGGATATTCGGTCCTTTTCCCCCATTCGGTTTTCCAATTCGGTCCATAATGCCGCGGGGGCCCACATCGCCGCCTTTTTAAAGACCCGGGGACCCAATCTGTCCATCAATCAATTCGATCTGTCGATTCCGCTGGCCTTTCTGACGGCCGACCACTGGTTGACCGAGGGGCGGGTGGAAAGGGTCCTGGTGGGCGGGGTGGATGATTTCGCCCGAATAACCGCTTTTCACCGGCAGTGCCGATTTCCAGAAGACCGGGATTCGAATTCAGGCCCGGTTCCCGCGGCGGTGGGCGAGGGAAGCGTCTTTTTTCTGCTCTCCGGAAAGACCGACCGCCCATCCCGATACGGGGTCGTGCACGAAGTATCCACCGGAAGCGGCCACGGGCGGCTGCCGACGGTCTCATCAGAGGATATCTGCTTCATCGGCGCGGACGGGCTCTCCTCCGGGGAGGCGGGATACGGCCGGTGGGTTCCCGGACCCGCGGCCGTCTATTCCCATCTGTACGGGAATCTGCCGGTGGGGATGGGATTTGACATCGCCGTCGCCGCCCTGAGTCTGCAAGAGGGAAGAATCTACCCCTCCACCGCCGGCGGGGTCCCCCTGCCGGAAGGCCCCGAGCTGATTCTGGAACCTCGGGTTCTGGGAACCGACCGCATTCAGTGCCTTAAACTAGGCGGGGCCGGCGGCTACGGAAGGGTGGTCCTGGCGAAAGGTTGAGCGGGACCGATCACTCGACCACGGTCAAATGCATGAAGCAGTGGGCGAAGCGGCCGCTTTCGGGAATGAAACAGAGCAGCCGCTCCCCGGGGGTCAATCGGCCGGAATGGAACAGCTCGGCCAGGATGATGTAGATGGCGGCGCTGCCGGTGTTGCCCTTTTCCGATAGATTGGTGAACCATTTCTCTTCCGGAATTTCAAACCCGATCCGGGCCATCTCCTCGTAAAATTTGGGGCGGAAATAGGCCGAAGAGTAGTGGGGCAGAAACCAATCGACGGCCTTCGGTTTCAGGCCGCGCTTGTCGATCACCCGTTTGAGCACCCGTCCCATGGAGGCCACGATCTCCCGGTCCAGAAGCTTGATATCCTGCCGAATCGACATCAGCCAGGGCCGGGCCTCCGCCGGGATTTTTTCCCGGTTCCGCCAGCCGGTGACCTTTCCGTCCGGTTCCTTGACGCCGCCGGCGTACATGCAGGTTTCCAGTTGGCCGGCCAGGGAAATATGGTCGATCCAGTCGATTCGCAGGGCGATCCCTCCTGAATTTGGATCGGGGGAAAGGTAGACGGCGCCGGCCCCGTCCGAGAGCATCCACCGCAGAAAATCGGCGTCAAAGGCATGGATCGGCCGTTTTTCCAGGGCCTCGGCTTCGGCGGCGTCCATCAGCGGCGTCATGAATTCGGACCGGGTGTGGGAGGAGGCCAGTTCCGAGCCCACGGCCACCGCATTGCGGCTGGATCCGGTGGCTACATTCATGTATCCGTGCTTGAGGGCGGTCATCCCGGAGATGCAGATGCCGGCGGCGGTCATGACATCGCATTCGGGAATCGCCAGTTCGCCCAGAACCATGAGTCCGTGGCCGGGCAGCAGCAGGTCGGGGGTGGCGGTGCCGCAGCAGAGGCATTCGATATCCGCGGGTTGGAAATTTGCGACCGGATGGAGTCGCCGAACCGCCTCGGCCGCCAGTTCGGCGTTGGAATGGGTCAGGGCGCCGGTTTTCGGGTCAACCGCATAGTATCGGGTGCGGATTTTATTGTTCTTGAGGACGATTCGCCGGGTCTTGGCCCCGACATTGGGGAGTTCCCCCAGCACCCGATCGATGTCGTCGTTGGAGACCGGTCCATTGGGGAGGAAAGCCGATACATCGTTGATGTACACCGCCGTCATTTCGTATTTTCTCTCAGTTCTTTTCGTGTGCGGCCCGGGACAGGCACTGCTTCAGTAAACGGGAATAGGTTTCGTAAAAAACCTTCTCGGGCAGCCGGGTGGGGACGACCGCATTGAGAAATGTGTAATAGTCGAGATCCTGAACGGTGATTCGGTCTTTCATCTGCCGATAAAGCGGGGTGCCGGGCACCGGGGTCAGAATCGAGGGAATGGGCAGATCGATGGGCTGTGCTTCCACGAACGCCTGCAGCCGATCGAAATCCGCTTCGGTATAATCGGGGGAGACGATAAAATCTCCGATAATGCGAATACCCAGCTCTTTTAAAATGTTCATGGCCTGGATGTTCACCGCCACATCATTTTTTTTATTGTAGGCCCGCAGCCGCTCGTCGGTGACCTCCTCGAACCCGATCACCGCCGTGGCCAGGCCGGCTTCCTTCCAGAGCCGGAACAGGTCCGGGCGACGGACCACCGTGTCCGAGCGGACATCGGCCACCAGCGGCTTTTGCATCCCGGCCTCGATAATCCGTCGGGCCAGGGTTTCGGCCACCGCCGGGTCCCCGAAGGTGTTGGCGTCCACCAGCCGGATCAGGGGGATGTCGGCCAGCATCTCCATATCCCGAATCACCGCATCGATGGAGTGGGTCAGATACCGGCCCCCGGTCATATCCGGGACCGAACAGAAGAAGCAGCGGTGGGTACACCCGAAGGCCGAGGCCACGAACCCGATCTTTCCGCCGACCCCGCTCATGACGTAATGATCCCGGTGATGGGCGACCAGGTCATAGCGCGGGGGTGTGTCATCCACCAGATCGGCGGGTGTGTAATGGCGGGGGATGTAAGTGAGCGCGCTTCCCGGCCGGGTTTTGGCGATGCCCGGGATACCGTCCCATGCTTTTTCCACTCTCAATCGATCCGCCAGTTCCCGAAAACTCTTTTTGGCGATTCCCAGAACCACATAGTCGATGCAATCCCGGTTGAAAAATTCGGGATCACAGGTGGCATGATGCCCCCCGACCACCACCACCGTGTCGGAGCGGGATTTGACGGTTTCAGCGATATTCAGAACCGCGTTGGCCTCGCAGGTCATGCCGGTGATGCCGACGATGTCCGGCTTCAGGTCTTCCAGATCCGCTTCCAGACGATCGGGGGTGACCTTGAGATCGGTGATCCGCACTTCGTCATCCGCCAGATTTCCGGCAAGGGTCTCCAGGGCCAGGGGTTCGCCCCGAAAAATCATCTTGATGGTTTCGATGCCGTACTGCTCTTCGGGAATGGACTTGCCGCTGTTGGGCGGGTTGACCAGAAGAATTTTCATAATGCTCCGACG
>JBKHDE010000002.1:0-67547 GCA_046541495.1 Desulfococcaceae bacterium | reverse complement strand
GGATTTTCGATTCTCTCTGAAACCAAACACATCATATTACCGGTTCGGCATTTTTTTTTCAAATGCTATTCACGGGGGGTTCATTCTCCGCCGGTAGCGAAGTCGGAAAACCGGCGGCGGATCTTTCGAATACGAAAATAGGCGTTTTTGGAAGAATTGTTAAGATTTTGTTAGATTCGGTTTTCGCCGGTTTTTGAGGGCGGGCCGGATATACTTAAAATGTTTGGACAAAAAACCAGGTCGAAAATGAGGTGTATTTCGGGATGTTTGAAGAACTTATTGGATTTAAAATAAATAAAATCAAATAGATGAAGTGTACGCTTCCGGTCCCGGATAACAGAGGGCAAACCCTGTTCATCCGGTTTGACGGGAGATGTCGAATGGGGTACATATTGCTCCCATATTCGGATTCCCGCTGTCAGAAATAGAACCATCCAGGCCGTTTTTACCCCTAATTAACCTTTAATCATTGTAATTGCCGGGCGCGACCTTCGTTCCAGTGTCCCTGAGATTGTTGTTCTATGCAAAAGATTTGGGAAAAAGTTAAATCGGAGTTGAAAACAAAGATACCCGGGCACAGCTATCGGATGTGGATCGAACCCATCGAGTTCGTCAGAAACGAGGGGCCCTCGGTGGTCCTCTCATGCCCCAATTTTTTTTCCAGAAAACGGGTTCACGATCATTACAGCGGACTGATTGAATCCCAATTCAAGAACCTGGCCCCGACCGTCTGCAAACTGGTCCTGGAGATTCCCTCCAAAAACGACAAGGCCCGAAAACGTATCGACTCCGATCCGCTGCGGCCCGATGCCCTGCCCCAGTTGAGCCTGCCCAACATCCCCGTCAAAGGGTCCGGAACCGGGCAGCTGTTGCGGAAGGATTTCACCTTTGACCGGTTTGTGGTGGGCAATAACAACGATTTCGCCTATTCGGCCGCCCTTTCCCTGGCCTCCCGAGAGGAGATGAACCAGAATTCCCTTTTTCTGCTTTCCCGAACCGGGTTGGGCAAGAGTCACCTGTCCCAAGCCATCGGCCACTATATATTAGACCGGTTTCCCCATGAAAACGTCTATTACATCACCGCCGAGGATTTCATGAATGAGATGGTGCAGGCGTTTCGCACCAACTCCATCGAGCGGTTCAAGATGAAATACCGAAATCAGTGTGACGTCCTGCTGATGGAGGATATCCATTTTCTGACCGGAAAGGAGCGCACCCAGGTCGAACTGGCCCAGGCCCTCGATTATCTCTTCAATGCCGATAAGAAGATCATTTTTACCAGCTGTTATCTTCCGGCGGATATCCCCAAGATCAATGAGCAGCTTCGATCCCGATTGACCAGCGGGTTGATCTCCAATATCGAGTCACCCGATTTCCGGACGCGAATGAAGATTCTCAACAAAAAGATCGAAACCCTCGGCTGCACCATTTCCCCCCGGGTGGTGGAATACCTGGCCGGGGAGCTCTCGGAAAACGTCCGGCAGCTGGAGAGCGGTCTGCTCAGCGTGACTGCCAAATCCTCCCTGCTGAAAACCCCCATCGACATGCGGTTGGCCGAGAGTGTGATTCAGAACATCGTTCAGCAGAAGCAGGCCGTTACGGTCGATTATATCAAAAAGCTGGTATGTGATGCTTTCAACATCACCCCCTCGGAGATCGTCTCCCGGTCCCGCAAAAAGCACATTGTCCGGCCCCGACAGGTGGCCATTTATCTGGCACGGCAGTATACCGACCAGCCGCTGCAGGCGATCGGCAAAAGCTTTAACCGATACCATGCCACGGCCATTCATTCAATCGGGGTGGTGGAAAAACAGATGAAGGCGGATGAAAGCCTGAGAAAACAGCTGGAGATGATCCGGGGGAAAATCGAAACCCGCTGACCGGGTAAGGGCTCAGCCTTACGAATACCGCCCTTCCGGATCTATCAAAAAAAGCCGGAAATTCCATGGAAAAACCGCCTTTTCAGGCGGCTCTACCATGAATTTTCGGCTTGTGTCGTTGTGGGGTAAAGCGTATCAGGAAATGAATCGGGGCGGGATTATTGAATCTTTATAAACATGTTCTCCGAGGAGACCAGATCTTCCAGAAGCTCCATCTGCTCGATCTGCTCGCGTTCAATGGTGCAGCGGAGACTGAGGGCACAAAACTTCTTGCACACCATATCCTCGATATTGAAGTCGCCGAAGCAGCCCACATGATCATGTAAGAATACATTTTTACCCGAATTTTTCTTCATTGCATGTCCTTTATGGCTAATATTGGAATCATTTCTTCATGAATCCTTCCATTGGTCGCCAGAATGGTCGAACTCTTGATCTGGTAAGGCCCGCCGGAAAAATCGGTCACCCTGGCCCCGGCCTCTATTGCGATCAGCATTCCGGCGGCGGTATCCCAGGGATGGAGGTTCTCTTCCCAGAAGCCGTCGAACCGTCCGCACGCCACAAAGCAGAGATCCAGCGCCGCCGAGCCGAGCCGACGCACCCCTTGGGCGGATTTGAGGCAATTGGCGAACCGGGTCATCAGCGGATCCAGGTGCTCCTGTAAGTCATAGGGAAAACCGGTGACCAGCAGGCTGTCGGAGAGGCGGTCGGTGTCGGACACCCGAATGGGGCGACCGTTCAACTGGGCGCCTTGGCCCTGAATGGCGGTGAAGAGTTCGCCGGTGATGGGATTCAGCACGATGCCCACCGCCATGCTCCCTTTGAATTCACAGGCGATGGAGACGCAGAACAGACCCAGTCGGTGGGTGTAGTTGGTGGTGCCGTCGAGGGGATCGATAATCCAGCGGTAATCGGAATTGCCGGCGCCGGCGCCGCTTTCTTCGGCCAGAACCGCGTGATCGGGGCAGCGGGTGCGGAGAATCTCGAGAATGGCCTTTTCGGCATTGACATCAGCCTCGGTCACCAGGTCGATGGCGCCTTTTTTTCGAATATCGGAGATGCGGCCGAAATAGTCGCTGAGTACCTCCCCTCCCTTGTATGCGGCGCCGATACCGATCCGCCTGATGTCTTCGAACTCCATAGAGATCAAACTTATATATTTTTCATCGGATGTCAAGGAGAAGGTATCCGGTTGCCGATTTCGGTTTCCATTTTCTCGATCAGCGGCAGCAGCGAGGTACGGTCGGTGGCGGAGACCGGTATTCCGCCGTGGATTCGTTGAATGGTTTCCACCGATTCGGCACCCAAAAGATCCTGTTTGTTGAGCACCCGAATCACCGAAATACCCTCCAGGTCGAGATCGGACAGGATCTGTTCCACCGAGGCGATCTGTTCTTCGAAACGGGGATTGCTGATATCGATGACGTGAAGCAGCAGATCGGCGCTGTTGAGTTCTTCCAGGGTAGCCCGAAAAGCGACCATCAGGTCTTGGGGCAGGTCCCGAATGAAGCCCACCGTGTCGGTGATGATGACCTCGAGGTCCCGGGGAAATCGAAGCCGTCTGCTGGAGGGGTCCAGGGTGGCGAAGAGGCGGCTTTCGGCCAATACTTCGCTATCGGTGAGGGTGTTGAGCAGGGTCGACTTTCCGGCGTTGGTGTAGCCGATGATGGAGATGATCGGGAGCCCCTTTTTGCTTCGCTTGGCCCGCTGCTGTTTCCGCTGTTTGAGCACTCCCGAGAGCGATTTTTCCAGCCGGTTGATGCGGTCCCGAACCCGGCGGCGGTTGATTTCCAGCTTGGTTTCTCCGGGACCCCGGCCCCCGATGCCGCCGGTCAGCCGGGACATCGCGGTGTTTTTGGTCACCAGCCGGGGAAGCAGATATTTGAGCTGGGCCAGCTCCACCTGAAGCTTGCCTTCCCGGGTCTGGGCCCGCTGGGCGAAAATATCCAGAATCAGCTGGGTCCGGTCCAGGACCTTCAGGTCGGTCTGGTCGGTGATGGAGCGGATCTGAGAAGGGTTCAGCTCTTGGTCGAAGATGAGCAGAGAGACCCCTTGCTGAAGGGCCAGAAGGTTCAGCTCCTGAAGCTTGCCCCGGCCCATGAGGAATCGGGGATTCGCCTTTTTTCGCAGCTGAAGCACCGTGTCCACCACGTGAAGCCCGCCGGATCGGGCCAGCTCTTTGAGTTCGTCGAGGGAGTCCTCGGCCTCCCGGCGCGGGGCGGTGGAGACGCTGACCAGGACCGCCCGTTCCTGCCCTTTTTTGCCGGTGTACAGCGACCGGATGTGGGCCAGTTCCTGTTCCAGAGCGCGGACCCGGGCCGTAAACCCGATATTCAGCTCAGTGGGCGGAATCGGTTCCAGGACCCGGCAGGGTTCTTCCGGGGAGCCGGTGGGAAGGATGTGGGCGATATGGATCTGATCGGGCCCCCCGGTTTCGGTCAGGGTGAGGGCGGCCATCATGTCCAGCCGAAGCAGGGCCAGGTCGGTGAGGTCGTCGGAAGACAGCGGCTCGGACTTGAGATGGGTGTGGACGCACCGAAGCCCCTTGAGCCGACCGGGTACGGTGCGGTGTTCCGGGGTGTCGGGGATGACGATCTGGGCGGCGTCTCCGACGATGACATAGAAGACCTTGCCGGTCCGGTCGATGAGCAATCCGATCTGTCGGCCGATGTCGTGAGAGAGGCCGGCGATTTCCCGGGCCTGGTCCGGGGTGATCAAAAATTCCTTGGGAACCCGGCGGCGGTAGAGGTTTCCCAGCCGTCGAAGCGGGTCGGCTTTCAGTCCTTCGGTGTTTCCGAAAATGTTTCTCATACAGGCATGTCGTCCATCATTCCCTCGGGTGCGGGGTTTTCAAACCGCGTATAGGTGTTGATAAAGGTGAGGTGGGCGGTGCCGATGGGCCCGTTTCGCTGTTTGCCCAGTATGATCTCGGCCTTGCCCCGGTCGGGGTTGTTTTCATCCTTGTTGTAGACCTCGTCCCGATAGATAAAGGCGACCACGTCCGCGTCCTGCTCCAGGGCCCCCGACTCTCTCAGATCGGAGAGCATCGGGCGTTTGTCGGAACGCTCCTCCAGCTTTCGGTTGAGCTGGGACAGGGCGATGACCGGGACGTTCAGCTCCTTGGCCAGGGACTTGAGGGAGCGGGAGATTTCGGATATTTCCAGTTCCCGTCGCTCCCGGTTGCCGTGGGATTTCATGAGTTGAAGATAATCGATGACGATCAGGCCGATGTCTTTTTCCAGTTTCAATCGTCTCGATTTGGCCCGAATCTCCACGGTGGAGACATCCGGAGAATCGTCGATGTAGATCGGGGTTTCCGAAAGCACACCGGCCGCCTCGGTGAGGGCCTCCCAGTCGTCCCGGCTGAAAAATCCGCTTCGCACTCGGGAGGAATCGACCCGGGCTTCGGCGCAGAGCATCCGCATGGACAGCTGTTCCCGGGACATTTCCAGGGAAAAGAAGGCCACCGGAACGCCCCCGTCCACGGCGGCGTTCCGGGCCAGACTGAGGGCGAAGGCGGTCTTTCCCATGCTGGGCCGGGCCGCCAGAATGATCAGATCCGAAGGCTGAAAACCGGCGGTGAGGTTGTCCAGACGGGTGAACCCGGTGGGGACCCCGGTGATCAGGGATTTGTTTCCCTGACGCTCTTCCAGGGTGTCGATGTTGGCCTCGATGATTTTGCCCAGGGGAAAAAAGGAGGGCTTGATCTTGTCTTCGGTTACCTCGAAGATCGCCCCTTCGGCAAAATCGACCACCTCGTCCACATTGCCCTGATCTTCGTAGCACCGGCGGGTGATTTCATTGGATTTTTCGATCAGCCGCCTGAGACAGGCCTTGTCCCGAATAATCCGGGCGTAATGGGGGGCGTTGACCGCCATGGGCACCGCGTCGGTCAACCAGGAAAGATAGGTGGCGCCCCGGTAGCTCTCCCCGCCGATATCGTTGATGATCCCTTTTTCGGTCAGGATGTTGGCCAGGGTGATGAGATCCACCGGTTCATTTCGGGAGAAGAGTTCGGTCACCGCCTCGAATATTTTCTGATGGGAGCTGGTGTAGAAGTCTTCGGGGGAGAGCATCTCCATGATGTCGATGAGGGTGTTGTTGTCCAGCAGAATGGCACTGAGCAGGGATTCCTCGGCCTCGGTATTCTGGGGCGGCAGTTTGTAAAGGGCGATGTCTTTATTGATTTTGGGTCGAGGTTTGGCCATGAACACGTCCCCCCGGAAGGGATCAAAAAGGTGGAAAACGGGCGCACCGGGGCGAATCCTCCCGATGCGCGTCAGGGAAAATTCTATTCCTCTTCCGGCACCACTTCCACCGTGATTTCCGGTTCCACATCGGTGTAGACTCGAATGGGAACGGTGTAGGCGCCCAAGGTCTTGAGGGGCTCGGTCAGCAGGATCATCTGTTTGTCCACCTCGATGCCCTGGGCCGCCAGGGCCTCGGCGATGTCGCGACTGGTGACGCTGCCGTAGAGCCGGTCTTCCTCACTGACCTTGGCCGGAATGGTGCAGGAGACCCCTTCCAGGCGAGAGGCCATTTCCTCGGCGAATGCTTTTTCTTTGGCGATCTGAAGTTCGAATTTGGCCTTTTCCTGTTCCATCGCCTTTCGGTTGGCATCGGTGGCCGGCACCGCTTTGCGCTGGGGCAGGAGGTAATTTCGGGCATACCCCTTGGCCACCTCGACTTCGGAGCCGATAATGCCCAGGGATTCAATGGTTTCGGTTAAAATGACTTTCATGTCACGCCTCCGTGTTCGGGGATCGAGTATTCACTCATGGTTTTGGGATTCCAGTTTTCTGAGGTTCAGCCACATATCGAAAAAACCGAGTCCGATCACCAGAAACAGCACGATCTGCTGAAGCGCGATCAGGCTGTACAGGAAAAACCGCAGAAACAGGGGAAACCGTTTTTTTTCAAAATAGAAGGACACAATGGCGATGCCGCCGAAAAAATAGATGGTCATTAAAATGATGAGCCCGTTCATGCCCACCAGCTTGATGGATTTGTCGGGAAACAGCAGCATCAATCCGCACCCGATGACGCCCCATACCAGGTTTTCGGGAACCTTCCAGTGGTTGAGGGGGCTGAAATCGGGAAAGAACAGCCCCCGGCTCCTGAGAATCGGTTTCGACATCAGCAGGGTGGTCCAGGTGATGAACAGGGTAAAGGTGACGGCCAGGGCCGGAATGATCCGAACCAGCACATACCGGATCTTGTCCAGGGATTCGGAAATGATTCGGATATTCTCCTCGGATACCCCCACCTGTTCATACAGCGCCAGGGTCATCTTCAGGTTTTTGTCGACATATTCCGACACCAGGCCGCCCGGCCCGGCGGCGGAAAGATTGCCGTAGACCACCAGCACCAGCAGCCCGGCCCCGAGAACGACGGCGGCAGTATAGCCGACCGTTTTTTCTACGGAAAGGTTTCGTTCGAACAGCTCCCCCATCATGAATCCGAGAAGGAGGAGTTCGGCGAAAAATACCGTGTCAAAAGAGGCCCCGCCGATCCAGCCGGTCATAATCAGGGCGGAGATCACCGGCACCGCCGCCCCGGCCTGCCGGCCCAGTTTCATTCGAGCGAAGAGGACCGGCAGGGGAATGAAGAGGGAAAAGAAAAAGCCGAACACCGGAATATAGATCGATACGACAAAGATCAATAAGGTGAGGGCGATCCCTCTGGCGATGTCTTTGATGATGTCTGTCTGGCCGCTGTCGGGCACGGATCGATTCCGTCTTTAGACTTCCACGGATCCCACATAGGGCAGAAGGGCGATGGTTCGGGCCTGTTTGATGGCCGTATTCAGCTGCCGCTGATGCTTGGCGCAGGTGCCGGAAATCCGCCGGGGAATAATTTTGCCTCGCTCGGTGGTGAAGTATCCCAGTGTTCTGGGTTCTTTATAATCGATTGCCAGGCTGCTGTCGGCACAGAAGCGGCAGACCTTGCGGCGGTGAAAAATTCTTCTTCGTTTTTTTCTGGGACGAAATGCCATGTTATACCTCCTCCTTGGTTTCAGCCGTTTCCTCGGTCGGGGCCGTTTCGGTGTCCGTGTCGGTGTCGGTTGCCGAAGACGCCGGGGCGGATTCGGGTTCGCCTGTCGGTTCCGCAACGGTTTCTTCCGTGGATTCGGCGGCGGCTTCGCTATCGGCTTCTTCAGCGGCTCGGGTTTCCGCAGCTTCGGCCTCGGCCATTCGGGCCTTCACGGCCTCGACATCGGCATCCTTTTCCAGGAGAATAGTCATGAATTTGAGGACCCGGTCGTCGATTCGGTAGAACCGCTCCAGTTCATCCACCACCGGGCCTGTTCCGCAATACTCGAGGCGTACATAATACCCGCGGGGTTTGCCTTTGATTTCATAAGCCAGCTTGCGGCCGCCCCACTCATCGGTTTCGATCAGAAAGCCGCCTTCCTGGTCGATGATTTCCGTCATTCGGTCGAACAACGGGACCCGCTGGTCTTCCGACAGATCAGGGTCGGCGATAACGATCGTTTCGTATCTCCTCATTGAACCTCCTTTTGGATATAAAGCCCCGACTCGATGCCGGAGCAAGGGTATGGGTATTCCTATATAAAAAATTAGAACCAATATCATCCTCTAATTTTTATTGTCAAGCGGATTTCCAAGGTCTTTTCGCGTTCAAGCGGATTTGTTCGCATGCCAAAGCGCACCGGCTCGAATACCTTCACATTCAGCTTGACAAAATCCGCCGGAATTGGTTTTCAATGGGCGACCAACCGACGAATCCATTCAAAACCCTCAGGAGGCCACCGCCGGTGCGAAAATACATTGTCTTCCCGATCATCTCGGTTCTATTGTTCAGCGGCTGTCAAGGGATCATCCGGCAGCCGTTATTCCAGAAGCCTCAACCCGCCATGGAGCGGGAAACCGGCCGATCAACGCCGGCGGCAGCCCGGGAGACGGTGTCCGGCCCCGTCACCTTGTATGAGGCCATGGCCCGGGCTGTTCAGCACAACCTGAGGTTCGAAGTCGAGAAAATGGGAAAAGCCCTGGACCGGGCGGGTGCCGCCGCTTCCGATTACGAATCTCTGGTGGATCTGGTCCGGGCCGCCGGATACGGCTATTCGGAGTCGTCCGTCGACACCGCCGCGGGTTCGAAAACCCGGCCGTTCTCCGGTGCCGATGCGCGGCGGACCGATATCGCGGCCATCTGGAACGTGCTCGATTTCGGTCTGCTTTACGCCGTCACCCGCGAGGGGATTCAACCGGTCTCCGAGTCCCAGGGGATTCGCCAAAAAGCGGTTCGAAACATTCTCCATGAAACCCGTCGACGCTACTATCGGGCCGCCGGGGCCGAGGCGCTCGCCTCGGAGATCGGAAGGCTCCTCGGCCAAGCCCGGGAGGCCCTTCGGGTCACCCGGGAGATCAACCGCCGAAGCTCCTCGCCTTCCCGGGAGGCCCTGGAAACCCAGCGAGAGCTGATCGAGACGATTCGCGGGTTGCGGGAATGGATGGGGGACCTTTCTCCGGCCAAAATCGACCTGGCCGAATGGATGGGCCTCAACCCCGGGTCCGGCTTTCGACTGGTGGCGCCCGCCTGGAACCAGCCGGATATCCCGAGTTTGAAAAAATCGAGGGCCGATTTGGAGCACCTCGCCCTGGTCCACCGGTGGGAGGCTCGCGGGGGTGGGATGTCCGGAGATGGCGGCGTGGCCCGAACCCGGGAGGCGATGCTGCGGCTTCAGCCGGAGCTCGATTTCGATTCGGAAGGACCCGGGCCGGGGGATGATCCCTGGCTGGCCGGCCGGGAATGGCGGGAGATCGGGTTGCGGCTGATCCCCGGTCTGGTCATGCCCGGGTCCGCTTCAAACCCGCTGGCGACCCGGGTGGGGGGAGCCGACGACCCCCGACGGTTGGCGGTGAACGCGGCCATCCTGACCCAGGTCCATCTGGCCCGGCAGCGGTTCGAAAAGGCTTTGGAAGACTACCGGCTCTCCTATCTTCTGGATGATGTCAATACGAAACTTCAGACCGAGTCGGCCGGCGGTCCGGTTTCCGGATCGGACGGGTTGTCGATGATTCGCCGATCCAGAGACCTGCTTCAGGCCCGCATGCGCCATTATCTGGCTTTTACGGAACTGGAAAATGCGGCCTTTCGGCTTTACAACACGGTGGGGGTCGATCCCTTGCCGCCGGTGGAGGATACCCTGGGAACGGCCTCCCTGGCCAGGTATCTGGACCGATCGATGGACCGATGGGAAGGTTCATTGAACAGCGCCCAGTCCGTTTTTTCCCGGACCGACCGGGGTACATCCCCAAATCCTCCGGCCTCGGGCCGGGAGGTTCCGCCGGTAAGCCGTCGATCTGAATCCTCGGGGTCGGCGCCGCCCTCCGGCCCGTCCGATACGGCGCCCTTTGCCCGGGGAACCCCGGTGATCGATGCCGCCGAGGCCGCACGGGAAGGCCGCCGGCCAGTCAAGGAGGTGGAGGTTTACCGGGATGTGGTCAACATCCGGAATGCGCCCGGAAACAACGCCCAGGTCAAGGGGCAGGGGTTGATCGGGGAAACCTATCGGATGACCGGCTGGACCCCCGACGGATGGCTCAAAATCGAAATGATGGACGGCTCTTTCGGATGGATTCCCACCAAATACGTGCGACCGGTGGATGAACCGGTATCCGGCGCCGAGGAAACCCTTTCGGAAGCGGCGGCGGGGACCGGTTCCACCCTGAAACTGATCGCCACCACCACCCGGGCCAATGTTCGGTCGGGCCCCGGCCTCGACCACCCGGTCAAGTATGTGGAGGCCGCCGGGTCTCGGCACAATGTGCGGGAGGAAACCGGCCCCTGGTACCGAATCCGGGCCAGGGACGGCTCCGAGGGGTGGCTGCATGAATCGGTGGTGCAGGTCTTGGCCGGAAATTGACCGGAAATGAAATAGACATGCGGTTGAACACCAACCGCCGAAGCGGAGCATTCCATGACGACACCGATCTTCGGACCGGAATTCAACACCCAGACCGAGCTTGAAGCCCTTCAGCTAAAAGGGCTGCAATGGACGGTGGCCCATGCCTATGCCGGGTCTTCGGCGTATCGGGCCAAGCTGGATCGGGCAGGGGTGGCCCCTGCCGACATTCAGACCCTGGGTGACCTGAAAAATCTTCCCTTCACCACCGCAGACGACCTTCGGGATGGATACCCGCTGCCCCTGTGCGCGGTTCCGGATGAACAGGTGGTTCGCATCCATTCCTCCAGCGGCACCACCGGTAAACGCAAAAACCTCTGCTATACCCGGAAAGACATAGACGACTGGACCCATTTTTTTGCCCGGGCCTATGAAATGGCCGGCGTCACCCCCCGGGATCGGGTTCAGATCGCGGTGGGGTACGGGGTCTGGACCGCCGGGGCCGGGTTTCAGACCGCCTGCGAAAAACTGGGAGCCATGGCCCTGCCGGTGGGACCCGGCAATGTAGACATGCAGTGCCGGTTTCTGGAGGATCTCGGCGCCACCGTGCTCTGCTGCACCGCCTCCATGGGGTTGCTGATGGCCGAAGAGGTCCACCGCCGGGGGATTCGGGACCGGATTCGCCTCAAAAAGGTGATATACGGGTCGGAGCGGTCGTCGGTCTCCATGCGAAACAAAATTTCGGAACTTCTGGGCGGGGCCGAGCTTTTCGACATCACCGGTCTGACCGAACTATACGGACCCGGGGTGGGGATCGAATGCCCTCACCACGACTGCATCCATTACTGGGCCGATTACTATCTGTTGGAGATCCTGGATCCCCACACCCTGATTCCGGTGAAAGAGGGAGAATGGGGGGAGATGGTGGTGACCACCCTGCGCAAAGAGGCGGTGCCCCTGATTCGGTACCGCACCCGGGACATCACCCGCATCATCCCCGGCCCCTGCACCTGCGGCACGGTGCTGCCCCGGCACTCCCGCATCAAGGGGCGGACCGACGACATGTTTAAATTCCGGGCCGTGAACATCTATCCCTCCACCATCGATTCGGTTCTGTCCGATGTGGATGGGATCGGTTCCGAGTATCAGATCCATCTGTACCGGGACGAATCGGAGCGGGGCGTCATGCGGCTGGTGGTGGAACTGGGGCAGGGCGTGGACCGGGGCCGGTCCGATGAACTGGCCCGGGAGGTGGTCCGGCAGATGAAACGAAAGGTCCTGGTCACCCCCACGGTGGAGATCGTCGACTACGGCGCCCTTCCGCGGTCCGAGCGAAAGAGCCGCCGGGTTTTCGACAACCGCATTCAGGATTCGATAGTATAAATGAAAGGCATCCGTGAAATACCATCCGATCGATAATTCTCTTTTTATTGAAAACCGCAGGGCCTTTGCGGCCCGCTTGAAGCCCAAATCGGTGGCGGTGTTTCATTCCGCCGATATCCTGCCCAAAAGCGCCGACGGGGTTCGGCGGTTTATTCAGCAGACCGATCTTTTTTATCTCTCCGGCATCGACCAGGAAGAGACGATTCTGGTCATCTGTCCCGGCGCCCGGGAGGAAAAGCACCGGGAGATTCTGTTTGTCCGGGAGACCAATGAAAAAATCGCCGTCTGGGAGGGGAGCAAATTCACCCGGGAGGAGGCCGGGACGGCCTCGGGGATTCGACAGGTCTACTGGACCTCCCGTTTCCAGGAAATCTTCAGAGAGTTGGCCCTGGAGTCCGAGTTCATCTATCTCAACACCAATGAGCATTCCCGGGCGGATGTCAGCGTGCAGACCCGGAACGACCGGTTTATTGAATGGTGTCAGTCGGCCTTTCCTCTGCATCGATACCGCAGAATCGCTCCGATCATGCACCACCTGCGGGCGGTAAAATCGCCCATTGAAATCGAGCTGATGCGCCAAGCCTGCCGCATCACCGAAAAGGCCTTTCGGCGGGTCCTGGGGATGATTCGACCGGGGGTGTGGGAGTATGAAATCGAGGCGGAACTCTATCACGAGTTTCTTCGGAACCGGTCCCGAGGCCCGGCCTATGATCCGATTGTCGCATCCGGGGCCGATACCTGCGTGCTCCACTACATCAAAAACGACAAGCAATGCGAGGACGGCGGCCTAGTCCTTATGGACTTCGGGGCCGAATACGCCAACTACGCCTCCGATCTCACCCGGACCGTGCCGGTGAACGGCCGGTTCACGGATCGGCAGCGCGCGGTCTATGATGCGGTGCTGCGGGTTCAGCGGGCCGCCGTCGACATGCTGCGGCCGGGGATTACCCTCAAGGACTACCACAAACGGGTGGGGGAAACCATGGAGGGGGAACTCATCGGATTGGGCCTTCTGGAGGCCACCGAGGTGAAAGACCAGGACCCGGAAAAGCCGCTGTACCGCCGCTATTTCATGCACGGCACCTCTCACCATATGGGGCTGGATGTTCACGATTACGGGGATAAGCACCGGGCCTTTGAATCGGGCATGGTTTTTTCCTGTGAACCGGGAATCTACATCAAGGAAGAGGGACTGGGGGTTCGGATCGAAAACGATATCCTCATCACTCCGGGTGATCCGGTGGACCTGATGCAGACCATTCCAGTGGAGGCCGACGAGATCGAATCCCTGATGCAGTCTTGAATTCGACAGGCCGGGATAAAGTCGATGCGGTGACCTCCACAGCCCATTTTTTTGCAGGTCCTCGTTCCTTTTTTTCTTGACAACCCCCGTTCATCCCATTATATTCTGCAAAATTTTTGATCAGCCGGTACGGCCGGGGAGATTCAAAGGCTCTCCCGGCTTTTTTTTTGATATCCGATATAAATTTCCGAAAGGAGAGGTTTTTCCCATGCTTTGCAATACCGTAAGAAAAGGAACCAATTGTGCCTTCATGTCCACCAAGGGGTGCTCCTTCAACGGCGGGGTCTGTCATGAAATCGTCGAACAGTGCAACGGGTGCGGCCGCATCATCCATTTCGACAACGCCTCCTATTGCAGCGCGGCCCCGGACCCGTCCGTAAAATGGAAAAACGGGGTCTGCAATATGGCCACTCATATCAAAGCCGCGGCTGCGGCCCAAGCCAAAATCAACCCGCTCAAGGCTTCCAAGCGCGGCGCCCGCAGCAAGAAAAAATAGATTCAGCCTTATTAAAGCCCCTTTCGGCGCACCGACGGGGGCTTTCTGTTGTTTTCTCATCAGTTCAACCTCCCCCCCGCCCGTTTTTTTTCTCCTTGCATTTTTACACCCGAGCCATTAAAAACATCGGTTATTTGTGGAACGAACCGGTGACCGATACCCTTTTTCAAGGAAGGATCCTTTATCCATGAGCATCAATCCCCTTGCCCAGGAACTGAATGCCATCATCAAAAACGCCAATCCCCATGTGACCGAGATGCTCTCCAAAACCGGCCGCAGACTCTTTTTTCCCAAGGGAATTCTGAGTCAGAGCGGCGAGGCGAAGCAGAAGGCCGACCCCAGGTTCAACGCCACCATCGGCATCGCCACCGAGAATCTGGATACCATGTACCTGCCGTCGGTGATGTCCTATTTGAATACCGACGCGCTTCGGCCGAGTGAAACCCTGACCTATGCCCCTTCCTTCGGGGTTCCGGAGTTGCGACAGGTCTGGAAGGAAGCTTTGTATCGGAAAAATCCTTCCCTGGAGGGCAAATCGGTCAGTCTGCCGGTGGTGACCAACGGCATTACCCACGGCATCAGCGTGTTCGCCGATATGTTCCTGGACCCCGACGACGTGGTGATTTTCCCGGATAAGATGTGGGGCAACAACATCATGATCATGTCGGTGAGAGGGGATGCCCGCATCAGCCGGTATACCATGTTTACGCCGAGCGGCGGGTTCAATCTGGAGGGGTTTAAAACCATTATCGAGCAAGAGGTTCAGAACAACTACAAGGTGGTGGTGTTCCTCAATTTTCCCAACAACCCCACCGGGTATACGGTCAATGAGCCGGAAGCAGAGGGGATCGTCAAAATCCTGTGTGATGTGGCGGAGCAGGGGACCAATGTGATTGCGGTGACCGACGACGCCTATTTCGGCCTGAGATATGAAGAAGCCCCCATCAAAGAGTCGCTCTTCGCCAGGCTCTGCGACTGCCATCCGCGGCTGCTGGCGGTGAAACTGGACGGGGCCACCAAGGAGATGTTCGTCTGGGGCCTTCGGGTGGGGTTCGTCACTTACGGTATTCCGGTTTTAAGGGGCGGGGATTCGGGTCCCTTCTACGAAGCCCTCGAAAAGAAGACGGCCGGCAACATTCGCGGCACCGTTTCCAATGCCAGCCATGTCAGCCAACGGATCGTCTTGAAGGCGCTTCAGTCCGATAATTTCTCTCGGGAGCGAGAAGAAAAGGTGGCTCTGCTGAAAGGGCGGGCCAACCGGGTCAAGACGGTGGCGGAAGATACCGAATATGCGGATGCCTGGGAGATTTATCCGTTCAATTCCGGATATTTCATGTGTCTGAAGCTGAAAACAGTAGCGGCGGAAGCCCTGCGCACCCATCTTCTGGATACCTACCGGGTCGGTCTCATCGCCACCGGAGATCGGGATATGCGGATCGCCTTTTCTTCGGTGGATGAAGAAAACATCGAGGCCCTGTTTGAGTACCTCTATAAAGGGATAAAGGATCTGGAAGGCCGATAATCATGGATACGGCAGCGGATTAATCTCCTCCGGATCATTGATCACGGCTATCCAATTCACCAAGGGGTGCGCATGGACCATTCATATCAGCATTGGCTGTGGAAAAAGCTCGGCGAGCGGGCTGTCAAAAATTTGAACCGCCACGGTTTCGAGGCCCATCTGGCCCCCGATGCGGAGACCGCCCGGGCTCTCATCCTGGAGCGTATCACCCCAAAGAAGAGCTTCGGGTTCGGCGGCTCCGCCACTACCCGGGACCTTCGCCTGCCCGAGATTCTGAAGGAGCAAAACAAAACGGTCTATGACCATTGGCAGACGGACACCCGTCTGAGCGATCTCGAGCTTCGTCTGCGGCAGGGCCGATGCGACTGTTTTCTGTGCAGCGCCAACGCGATTTCCGCCACCGGAGAAATCGTCAATGTGGACGGGGTGGGCAATCGCAACAACGCCATGAGTTTCGGGTGCGGGCAGGTGGTGATCGTGGCCGGGATGAACAAGGTGAGGCCGGATCTCGATTCGGCCCTTCGGCGGGTCCGGGAGGTGGCCGCCCCCATGCGGGCCAAAAGCCTCCATATGGAAACGCCTTGCGCGGAAACCGGGGTGTGCAGCGACTGCAACGCGCCCCAGCGGATCTGCCGCATTACCACCATTTTGCATCGCAAGCCGATGATGACCGAGGTCATCGTGGTGCTGATCAACAGCCGGTTCGGATTTTAATCCGGCGGTACCAGGGTAAATCCCCTGTTGAAATCCAGAAAATGCAGATTTTCTTTCCGAGCCTTCCTCCGCGGGCTATAAATCCATAAAATCCTCCTCCAGATTGGTGCTGAGAATATCTACCAGCACCTCCTCCAACTGCGGGCTCACATCGATGAACTGGAGGCCCACCTGATATTTGCCCGGTTCGGAATTTTGGTGGGAGCGGACCACCCGGGCCCGCAGCCAAGGAAATCGAATGGATCCGGAACTCATGTCCAGTTCGCCTTCGGTACCGACCTCCAACGGCCGGGAGGTGATGATGGAGGCGCCGCCCGCGCTGACGTCGGAGGTCATGAAGGATTCGGTGAGGCCGGTCTCGGTTGAATGGAACTTCCCTTTTACGGCGATTTTGACCCGTATCTGTTCCCGTCTTTCCGTCAGCCCCTTGAGCCTTCGAATAAAATAGCTCATCCGTTCCGACTGTCCGTTCAGTTTCATAAACACCGATGCGAATATTTCGGCATTGGATGCATTCTGCTGAACCACTTCGTCGATCTCGACCATGGTGGCGCTGATCTCATCGATCCGTTGAACCTGCTCCCGGGAGGCAATGGATACTCTCCGGATCTGTTCCCCCATCCGGACATTCTGTTCCATCGTGGCGGTAAAGGTTTCATGGGTCTCCTCCTGAAGGCGTGACCCCTTTCGAATCTCCTCCACCGTATTTTCGATCAGCTCCTGGGTGTCCCGGGCCGCCTGGGCCGAGCGCCCGGCCAGGTTCCGGACCTCACCGGCCACCACCGCGAAACCGGCCCCGACCTCGCCGGCACGGGCCGCTTCCACTGCGGCATTCAAGGCGAGCAGGTTGGTCTGAAAGGCGATGTCGTTGATGGTCTGAATAATATTGCCGATCGCTTCCCCGCGCATTTTGATGGTGTCCATGGCGTCGGCGGTCTTTTTCATGTAGTCGCTCAACATCTGAATCGATTCGTGGGTCTCCGTACGGGCCCGGCTGGCCATCTGAATGTCTTCCGCATTCTGTTTGGTCATCGAGGCGATCTCTTCCAGGGCGGAAGTGGCCTGGGTGATGGAGGCCGCCTGTTCCGTGGCGCCTTCGGCCAACTGCCGACTCCCCATGGATATCTCCGATGAGATGGCGGTTACTTTATTGGAGGATTCAAAGAGCCGTTCGGTGATTTCGAACAGCACCCCTAAAATGGATTTTTGAATGAACCAATAAATGATGACCAGAGAAGAGAGAACGATGGCCATGGAGAGACCCAGGTTATAGAGATTGCGTCGGGTCACCTCCTCGATCAGGGTGTCCACATTGTGAGAAAGATTTTGCCGTACATGGACCGATATCTGATCCATGGCGCTTTTCAACGCGTTTTGTTCTTCTCGAAGCTGATTCACCCGGCGCAGCATCTCCATGCCGGTATTCCCGTCCCGACTTCCTTTAAGGACGGTTTCGGTGGCTTCGGTATACCGGTCCAACCGTGCCGCCAGGGAGTCGATCTGTTCTTTTAAAACGGGGCTGACGCCTTCGAGGTTTCTGAGCCGGTCCAGACTCGATTTGATCCGGGCCGCCTCGGCTTCGGCCTTTTCCAGCATGGCCGGATCACCGGTGATGATGGCTTTGCCGTAATTTCGAATCTGTTCATCGAAATGGGCGGGAATGTCTTGGCTGAGTTCTGTGGAAGTAACCGCAAAGGCGGATATGGCGGGCAGATCGTTTTGTATTTGGACGGACATGGAGGAGGCGAAGGCCAGCGAAAAGAGATAGCCGAAAATCAGAATTCCGATGCTGGTCCAGATGCGCAGGGAAAGCCTGAAAGAAGAGCCCATAGCAAGTTTGCTCCGTCTGAAAGCGTTGTCGGTGAATTTGGGATCGAGCAGCCCTCACTCTTATGAGAGGATAGGGTTTTTTTCGTGTATACGTCAAGGAATTTGTACCTCAGGTCAAAGACCCATACCATGTTCCACCGGTCTTGGCCACTTTTCTTATATTTTCAGCTGATCTTTCCCGGTTGAGCGAACCGTTTCCTTTAATTTCTTATCCCCCTAGTGAAAGCGTGAAAATGGGATGATTTGTCTTTAATAGCTAACTATTTGTAAAGAGTCCGTATAAATCAAAACTGTCCAGTAAATGAATCGGATTCAAAAAAAGGTTTGACAAAATCGAAAAATTGTATATAAAATACCCTTTCGTTCAATGATCGAGCGTTCGTTCAAGAATGAAAAACGCAGCGATCCTGGTCGGGAAGATCAGCCGTCGACCGAATCGGGGCGAGAAAAAATCCGACTTAGAGGGAAAATGATCGAGGGATGAACCGGACAAACGCGAACATAAGGTCAAATTAAGATCCGAGGGATTATATTTTTTATGTTTTTTTCACGATCGAGCGCTCAATTGTTTTTTAGCAAGTGTTCTTACGGTAGGACGTGTTCTTACGGTTCTTACGGATGGTGTCGCTGACCGGCCGTACCGCCGGCGGATGAAGAGGTTCTTCGGCGGTTTCGGCGGGTCCAAATTCATAACTTTAGAAAGGGAGATGAGGCATGACCAACCAGTACGATGAAGTGTACCAAGAGTCGATTAATGATCCTGAAGGATTCTGGGGGAAAGTCGCGGAAGATATTCACTGGTACAAGAAGTGGGACAAGGTTTTGGATGATTCCAATAAGCCGATGTATCGCTGGTTTGTCGGCGGTGAACTCAATACCTGTTACAATGCGCTGGATTATCATGTGGAAAGAGGTCGGGGTGATAAGGTCGCGCTGATCTATGACAGCCCGGTGACCGATACCATCAAAAAATACACCTATGCGGAATTGACCGAGGAGGTCGCCAAATTTGCCGGCGTTCTGGCCGGGCAGGGGGTTCAGAAGGGGGATCGGGTCATCATCTACATGCCCATGATTCCCGAAGCCGCGATCGCCATGCTGGCCTGCGCCCGTCTCGGCGCCATCCACTCGGTGGTCTTCGGCGGATTCGCCTCCAAAGAGTTGGCCACCCGCATCGACGACGCCAAACCCAAGGTTATCGTCACCGCCTCCTGCGGTATTGAGGTGACCCGGATCATCAAGTACAAGCCGCTTCTGGACAAGGCCATCGAGTTGTCCTCATCCAAGCCTGAAAAATGCATCATCTTTCAGCGGCCCCAGGAAGAGGCTTCATTGATCGAGGGGCGGGATGTGGACTGGGCCGCCATGATGGCCGACGCCAAGCCCCATGATTGTGTGCCGGTGGCCGCCACCGATCCGCTGTACATTCTGTATACCTCCGGCACCACCGGTCAGCCCAAGGGCGTGGTCCGGGACAACGGCGGGCATGCGGTGGCCCTCAAATGGACCATGAAGGCCATCTACGATATCGACGAGGATGATACCTGGTGGGCCGCCTCCGACGTGGGCTGGGTCGTGGGCCATTCCTATATCGTCTACGCGCCCCTGTTCAAGGGCTGCACCACCATTCTATTCGAAGGCAAACCGGTGGGCACTCCCGACGCCGGGGTCTTCTGGCGGGTCATTTCCGATCATCAGGTCAAATGCATGTTCACCGCGCCCACCGCATATCGGGCCATCAAACGGGAAGATCCCAAAGGCAAGATGATCAAGGATTATGATATCTCCTGCTTCAAGATTCTCTTCCTGGCCGGTGAACGCTCCGATCCGGATACCATTCAATGGTCCGAGAACAACCTCAACGTGCCGGTCATCGACCACTGGTGGCAGACCGAAACCGGCTGGGCCATCGCCGCCAATTGCATGGGCCTGCACCATTTTCCGGTGAAATACGGCTCCCCCACCAAGGCGGTTCCGGGCTGGGATGTTCAGGTGGTAGATCCCAACAACAATCAGGTCGCTCCCGGTGAAATCGGCGCGCTGGTGGTCAAACTCCCGCTTCCTCCGGGGACCCTGCCCACCCTCTGGCAGGCCGACCAACGGTTCAAGGAAGCCTACCTCGAGGAATTCCCCGGCTATTACAAAACCGCCGATGCGGGATACATTGATGCCGAGGGCTACATCTATGTCATGGCCCGGACCGACGATATCATCAACGTCGCCGGCCACCGTCTCTCCACCGGCGCCATGGAGGAGGTCCTGTCGGATCATCCGGACGTGGCCGAATGCGCTGTTCTGGGGGTCGAGGACAATCTCAAGGGCCAGGTGCCCATCGGATTCCTGGTATTGAACGCCGGGGTGGATCGTCCTCAGGAGGAGATCATCAAAGAGGTGATCCAGGATGTTCGGGATCGCATCGGGCCGGTGGCCGCCTTCAAGACCGCCACCGTGGTGAAGCGACTTCCTAAAACCCGTTCCGGAAAGATCCTCCGGGGAACCATCCAGAAGATCGCCGACAATACGCCCTATAATGTCCCGGCCACCATCGATGATCCGGTTATTCTGGATGAAATGGAGGAGGCGCTCAATAGTATCGGCTACGGAAAGGCCCGCAAGTAGGCTGACGCCACAGTCGATTTCGGCTTAGAGAACCGACGGCGGCTGGTATAATTAAGATATGGCAATTATATCAGCCGCTTTAAATTGTTCTAAAATCAATAAAATGAATACAATTCATTTTTATAGCTTAATTGATGATCCATTTCTAATATTTCATTTGTGGAATTCCGAATATTTTTAATTGGATATAAGTGAATGAAGTTCATTTAGTAAACTTTTAATGTTGTTTGCTTGACATTTAAAATGCGTTTGTGTATACATACCTCATATTGCATAGATGTAGAACGGTATAAGACACAAACAAAAACCCTTTACGAGGAGGATTTTTTCGATGGCTGGTGAAGCAAAGATGGGAAACCCCGCGGTAGTCGGTCTGGCAGGTTTTGGATTGACGACACTGATTCTGCAGATTCATAATTTGGGATGGTGCGGGATGGGGCCGATCGTGGCCCTGGGGTTGATGTTCGGCGGGCTGGCTCAAATGATCGCGGGATACCAGGAATTCAAGTGCGGAAACAACTTCGGATACAGCGCCTTTGTTTCCTACGGCGCCTTCTGGATCTCGCTCTGTTTGATGCTGCTGTTGAATCATTTCGGAATTTACAAATCCAGCGGAACCGATATCGGATGGTTTCTGGTGGTGTGGACTCTCTATACCGCCATTATGTGGGTCGCCGCGCTTCGAATTCATGGGGCCATGGCGTCCACCTTCACCCTCTTGCTGATCGGGTTTATCGGCCTTGATCTGGCCCACTTCGGTTTTCCGGGGATGACCAAACCCGCCGCGGTGGTACTGATCCTCTGCGCCTTGAACGCCTGGTATATGATGGCCCATGTGATTTTCATGGACGTTTTCGGACGGGACGTATTGCCGGTCGGAAAGCCCTGGATCACGCCCAAGCCCAAGCAGGTCGATTCGGTTCCTCCCGTCACGGAGTCCGCATAATATCCCCTTTTCTTACCGGGTAGCGGACGGATAGCCGTGGATGGTCCTGAATCGATTCACTGAATCGATAAAAGTAGCGCAGCAGCCGGAGTCCTCAACAGGGACCCGGCTGTTTCTGTTTTATGCCGAAGACCGATTCTTGACTTCCTGTTTCAATTTCCATAATGTTCAAAATCATCCTGTCGGAAACCATTTGGCGGAAACCCATACGGAGAAGTTTGCCATGAAACCCAGGCGATCGATTTTATCCGTTCCCGGGCATCTGGAAAAGATGCACCGAAAAGCGGCGGGAAGCGCTGCCGATGTCATTATGCTGGACCTGGAAGACAGTGTGCCGGTGGAGGCCAAGCCATCGGCCCGCAGCCAGATCGTCCGATCCCTTCTGAATCAGGACTGGGGAGAGAAGGTGGTGACCGTTCGAATCAACAGCCTGGACACCCCTTTCGCCTATCGCGACCTTCTGGAAACGGCCGAGGCGGCGGGGCGCCGACTGAACGCGGTGGTGGTGCCCAAGGTCGACCACCCCGGCGACATCCATTTCGTGAGCCGAATGCTGGACGGCATCGAACTGGAAAAGGGAATCACCGCCCGAATCGGGGTGGAGGCCTCCATTGAAACCGCCCGAGGCATGGAACGGGTCTCCGAAATCGCTCGGGCGAGCGGGCGACTGGTGACCCTGGTCTTCGGCATCGCCGACTACTCCGCCTCGGTGGGGGCCCGCCTGGTGTCGATTTCCGGCCATGGAGAGAGCGAAGCGGCCCTGTATCCCGGGGATCGCTGGCACTTCGCTCTGAGCCGGCTGGTGATGGCCGCCAAGGCCAACGGGCTGCAGGCCATCGATGCGCCCTACGGCAATTTCAAGGACCTGGACGGGCTTCGGGAATCGGGGGTGAAATCCTGCGCTCTGGGCTGCAACGGCAAATGGGCCATTCACCCGGGGCAGATCGATATTTTGAATCAGGTCTTCTCCCCTTCTCAGGAGGATATCGACCGTGCTGTGAAGGTGTTGGAAGCCTTTCAAGAGGCTCGATCCGACGGGCGCGGCGCGGTGGCGGTGGAGGGCAGAATGGTGGATCAGGCCACGGTTCGGCTGGCCCGGCAATTATATGAACAGGCGAGCCATCTCAAGATGGTGTGAGCCCTCGCGGAGAAGGAGTTCGATGACCAGGGCGCTGAAATTCAAATACGGCGACTGCTTGTATTTCACCTCCGGAATATCCCAGGCGGAACGGGACCAGTCCTCGGATGAGGCTCCTTCCATATCCGCCTATTCACCCCATAACCATTGGGTCGAGGTCCGTCGGTATCCCCGAAAAAACTTTCGCACATCGGTGGATTTTTCCACCCAGGACCGGGCCTACAGTGATTATATTCGGGACATCAGCGTCGCCGGGGTGTTTATCGAAACCCGGTCCCCCTTACAGGTGGGGGAGGAGCTTATATTGATGATCCCCTTTTCCGACGGCGGGAATGCGGTGCGGGTGAAAGGGGTCGTGGTTCGCAAAACCCGTGACGGGGTCGGGGTGGAGTTTAAAAACCTCAAAAGGCTTTTGTAAAAAACGGAAGCCATAGGTAGCTATCGGTCATCTGATTCTTAAAAATTTAAATCGGGGATTGAATCTTCTTCAAAATGCGCTATTATAACTCCATCGGAGAGGTGAAAGCGCATTTAATTTTCTGTCGAGAAGGAGGTTCGAATGAAAAACAAATCGGTAGGGTTGTGGCTGGTGTGCATTCTGTCGGGTTTGTTCGCGATGCAGGCGGGGGCCGCCGACGACAACAACCGGTTGATTCAGATGTCCACCACGACATCCACCCAGGCCTCGGGGCTTCTGGATGTATTGTTGCCCGAACTGAAAAAGGATACCGGCATCGAAGTGAAGGTGATCGCCAAAGGCACCGGCGCGGCCATTCGGGACGGGATGGACGGCAATGTGGATGTCATCTTCGTCCATGCCAAGGACCGGGAGGAAAAGTTCGTGGAAGAAGGCTACGGGACCCGGCGATATGCGGTGATGCACAACGATTTCATTATCGTGGGGCCCAAATCCGACCCGGCCGGGATCAAGGGAATGACCGATGCGGTGAAGGCCCTGGAAAAGATCGCCGAATCCCGATCCACCTTTATTTCCCGGGGGGATGACAGCGGAACCCACACCAAAGAGCAGGATCTCTGGAAGGGGACCGACCTCGAACTGACAGAAGAGAGCAAAACGATCACCAAGAAAGGAAAACCGATGGAACTGTCCTTTGTTCACCCGAAGGGATTGGGGGAATGGTATACCTCCATCGGGCAGGGAATGGGGAAAGTCCTTACCTTCGCCGATGAAAAACAGGCCTATACCCTTACCGACCGGGGAACCTACATCAATTACACCGCCGGACGGGATGACGGCATCGATCTGGAGGTGCTCACCGAAGGGGATCCCAATCTCTACAACCCATACGGGGTAATCCCGGTCGATCCGAAAAAACACGATCATGTGAAATACGATCTGGCCAAGCAATTCGCCGAATGGATCACCTCCGAAAAGGGGCAGTCGGTGATCGCCAATTACACCCTTCACGGCAAACAGCTGTTTTATCCGGACGCCGTTCCCGATGCCCAATAGCCTTTTCTGTGCCGGTTAGCAAGACACCGGATGGTATACAGCCGGGGGCGGCCTGTCGCCTTCGGCTTTTTTTGTTGAAAAGATCGACCCTTTCTGACATATTCCGCCGAGAACACCCTGAATTCTGAATAAAGATTTCTTTCATGCAGTTTTTTCAAGACAGCTTTTTATCCGCTTTTTTGTTGATTCGTTCCTTAGACCCGGATCTGCTTGATGTGGTTGCGGTGTCCCTGAAGGTGAGTGCCTTGTCGACCCTGATCGCATCTCTTATGGGCATTCCTCTCGGGTT
This sequence comes from Desulfococcaceae bacterium, assembly GCA_046541495.1. Taxonomy (GTDB): domain Bacteria; phylum Desulfobacterota; class Desulfobacteria; order Desulfobacterales; family Desulfococcaceae; genus JAABSQ01. The sequence continues at coordinate 43,084 of JBKHDE010000002.1, read as the reverse complement.
CGCGATTTCCACCACCGATTTCCGCGGAAAGCGGGCCGTCATCACCTTTCTGAACACTCTGCTGGCCCTTCCCACCGTCGTGATCGGGCTTTTCGTCTACATGTTCATTTCCAGACGGGGGATGCTGGGGGAATTGGGGCTGCTCTATACTCAGGAGGCCATCGTCATCGGTCAGGTGATTATGGTCGTGCCGATCGTCACCACCTTCACCATCTCCGCCATCAACCGGATCGACCGCCGATACAGGCAAACCGCCAAAACTTTAGGGGCCGATCGAATCCAGGTCGCCCTGGTCCTGCTTCGTGAAGCCCGCTTCGGCATCATGTCGGCCGTGGTGGCCAGCTTTGGCCGGGTCATCTCCGAAATAGGCATCAGCATGATGCTGGGCGGCAATGCCAAGGGATTCACCCGAACCATGACCACCGCCATGGCGCTGGAATACGACAAGGGAGAATTCGTGATGGCGGTCGCCCTGGGGCTGATTCTCATGAGCATCAGCCTGGTCGTCAACGTGATGCTCAATTCCATTCAAGGCCGGGCGGTTTCCTGATGCTGTATGATATTCGCGGGCTCAAAAAGATCTACAACGGGCGAACGGTGCTCGATCTGCCCGAGCTTTCTTTTGAAAAAGGAAAAATATACGGGCTTCTGGGACCTAACGGGTCCGGCAAGACCACCCTCCTGTCCATCCTCGGATTTCTGACCCCCCCCTCCGCCGGTGATCTGTTTTACAAGGGCCGCCGGGTCTCCTTTAAAGAAAAATCCCTGCTCCCGCTTCGAAAAGAGGTGGTGGTGGTGGACCAGCATCCGATTCTGTTCAGCACCACGGTCTATAAGAATGTAGAATTCGGTCTCAAGGTTCGTCAGGTGCCCAAATCCCGAAGACCCGACATTATCGAAGCCTCGCTGGAGCGGGTGGGCATGCGGGATTTCATGCACGCCCGGGGCGGCGAACTCTCCGGCGGGGAAAACCAGCGGGTGGCCATCGCCCGGGCCCTGGCCTGTTCGCCACAGGTCATGCTTTTTGATGAACCCACCGCCAGCGTGGATGTAAATCATCAGATCGTGATCGAAGAGATCATTCGGGATCTCCATTCCCAGGAGGGCATCAGCATCCTTCTCTCCACCCATAACCTCTCCCAGGCGGCCAAACTGGTTCATGAAAGAATCTATCTCTTTGAGGGGCGGGCATCCGCCTTTACCCATGAGAACATCTACCACGGGCCGGTAATCACTCAGGGGGGGCGGCGATACTGCCTGGTCCGGGAGAAATACCCTTTTCCGGTCAACCAGGTCGAAGACGGCCCGGTGAAAATCTCTGTCGATCCGGCATCCATTGAGATTCGGAAGGTTGAGGGTGCGACGGGCAAATCCGAAAGCTGGTTTAACGGCCGAATCGACCAGTTGACCCTGGAGCGGGATCGGGTCCGAATCCTGGTGGACGTGGGCATTCCCCTCAATATCCTTTTAAACGCCGAGGCCTATGCCAAAATGAATTTTTCCATCGGCGAATCGGTTCGGATTCGATGCCCGAAAGAGGCCGTGGCGGTGATCTGATCCGGCATGATAAAGGTTTTGACAAAAATGGGGTTTTATTATACATAGACCTCGCCTGCGGCTATAAGTCCATATTTGGAACAGAGGGATATTGGGATGTTTTTGTTCTCCCTGGATTTCGGCGGAGAAACTACAGAAAAAGGAGGAGACTTTTAGATGGACAAGAAAACATTGTTTCTAATGTTGGGTGAGGCGGTGCTGATCGTCATTCTGGTGGTGGTGGTTGCCATGGATTACAAATCCAAACCGGCCGAGGAGACTCTGGTCGCCCATACCACGAAAATGGAAGAGGAGGATGTCTCTGAGAAAGAAGCGGTTGCTGAAGAAAAGGCCGCCAAAGCCGAGGAACTGACGGCCGAGACGCCGGAAGAAGTGGTTGAAGAAAAGGGCGAAAAGGATGAGGCTGTGGCCCAGAAAGAAGCCCCCGCCGAAGCTGAAAAACCGGTCGAGGAAAAGGCGGCCGCCAAAGCCGAAAAGCCCGCTGAAGAAAAGGCCGAAGCGCCCCCTGAAGAAAAGGCCGAAGCGCCCGAAGAAGCGGCCCCCGCCGCTGCCGGCAGCGGGGAAGTGGCCGACGTCATTCCCATGGACAATCCCGCCTATTCCGAACACACCAAACCCATCGCTCAGTTCACTCATAAAAAGCATTATGAAGAATATAAAATCAGCTGCGGGGAGTGCCACCATGATGAAAACGCCGAACCGCTCACCGACCTGAAACCGGGCGACCCGGTGGAAGACTGCATCGCCTGTCACGACAAACCCGGCAAAGCCCCCCGCGGCGAAAAGCTCTCCAAGGAAGAAGAACTCCAATACCATACCGAAGCCCTTCATGAAAATTGCATCGGCTGCCACCGGGAGTACAACCGGGAAAACAATACCAAGGATGCCCCCCAGACCTGCGGCAAATGTCATGTGAAAGAAGGATAGATTCGAATGGATCTGCCCCTGGCCGCCCGCTCGTGTCGGGCGGCTTTTTTATTGGCATTTTTAACCGGAATGCTTTCCGACACCCCCTGCCTCCCCGCCTCCTCCCCAGCTGAATGAGGTAAACTTTTTTGGTTTTCTCCAGGGAACCCTCCAAATCGCTATGCTTTGTGGCATATTCCAAATAACTGGCGATGAGCATATCACCATGCCATTGGTATGCCGTTGCACATGCCGGATTTCATCTTGCCGGACCCCGACGAGACGTGTATACTTTGATTTTACATCCGAACCTTCGCCTACGAGGAGAATTTTGCAATGACGGATCGACCGGAAAGAAAAATTCATTTTCGAGAGTTTAAGGCGCTAAGCCGGGCAATCGCTTCCTATAATGATCTCCAAGTATTGGCCAACCACCTCACTGAGCGGATCTGCCGATATTTTCATGTTAGAGGATGCAGCATTATGCTGTTCGACGAACGGGAAAAACAGCTGTTTCGAATGAGCAGCTACGGAATTAGTCAGTCCTATTTGCAGAAAGGCCCGATACTGGCGGATGGGCGATATACGGCTTTTATCAGCGGAGAACCAATTTTCATCAAGAATTTCCAGAATGATCGGCGAATTCAGTACCCGGAAGCGGCGGCCCGGGAGGGGTTGGTCTCTTTGCTTTCCGTCCCGATCCATTATCATGGCGCTTCGATCGGATGTATCCGGGTATATCACGACCAAATCTGGGAACTTCATGACGAAGATCTCGAATCCTTTTGCATATTGGCGGATTTCCTCGGGTTGGTGATCGAGAACAATGGGTTGCAAAACTTTTTGGAGCAGGTGAAGGAAGCTTTCAGGGGGCTTCCCGAACGGCTGATAAAAGGCGAATAGAATACGAATGGCCGGAAGACAGTTTACCGATACCACCGATTTTTATTCCATTGATCAGGGTGACGAGATTCAGGTGGGCGACCGTTGGTACAAGGTGCTGGGACACGAAAAAGAGCGGCGTTTTGGAATGGAGGACCCGAAATTTTGGGTGAAACGGGCACTGGATAAAACGACCGGCGAAAAAAAATTTATCAAACTTTCTTATTTCGAATCCTTTTATGTCAAATTCGGAGGCGTTAAGATTCAATGCTTTCGAAATCCGGAGAAGGAAAGCCAAATTCTTGAATTGATTCGGGGGAATCCCAGATTCATGCAGGGGACGTCGTTCAAAGATCCCCAGGGGAACAACATTCGAATTATCGACGCCATTAGAGGGCCGAATTTCTACAACTATCTGGATTCTTTGGACATGGATCATGAAGCCTATTTTCATGATGCCTTCCCCGATATACTGATTCATTTAATCGGTGCCTTTGAAGCCATTCAACTGCTGCATGAAAACGGCTTTCGTCACGGGGACATTCGAAACGACCACATCCTCATTGAACGGTCCACGGGCAGCTATGTCTGGATCGATTTCGATTATGACTTCGCGGCGACGGAGAGTCCCTTCAGCCTTGATCTGTTCGGGATCGGCAATATTCTAAGCTTCGCCATCGGGAAAGGAATCCATCATCTTCATATGATCGATGCCGAAAGGCAGATCTATGGGGACCTTATCGACCGGGTCGAACCCGGAGATTTTTCGGTATTGGATAAATGGCGTTTTATCAATCTCCGAAAGCTTTATCCTTATATTCCGGACATGCTCAATGATATACTCATGCATTTTTCTCAACTCTCTGAAGTGTATTATGATCATATCGCTGAGATTATTGAAGATTTGAACGCATATCTTTCCATGGCCCAAAAATGAAGGAGACAGGTTTGAACCATTCGATCCTTGTGGCGTTGAAAGATTCCAGAAGTTCCCGGGTTGTTTTGGATTATCTCACTCGATTGCCTCTTTGTGCGGAAGACATAACAATCACACTGCTGCATGTTTTTCAAAAACCCTCCACCAGTGAAGAGTTCATGGGAGAAGGCCATGTTGAAAAAGAGGTGTCCCGTCTGCAGGGAGATCTCGAAGATGCCAAGGAGCGCCTCATCCGGTCTGGCTTTAACGGGGATGCCATTCAAATTCGATTGGTCACCAAAGAGCTCTATCCTACCGTGACGGAGGGCATTTTGGATCAGTTTGATCAGGGAAATTTCGATTTTGTGGTGATTGGCCGCAGGAAAAAATCCAAATCCGAGGAATTCGTAATGGGTGATGTGAGCGTCAAGCTGGTCCGGTCTTTCGAGGGGACGACCGGGGTCCTGGTAGTCAAATTCGATTGATTCTCCGCCGATTCAACATCAGTTCTCCAGCGACCGAACCGGCAGGGCCCGATAGCCCCGCTTTTTGGCCATTCGATCGGTATAGTGGTACCCTCGGTTAAAGTTAAACAGCCTTGCGGTAATCGCCTCTGTTTCCGATTTCCACACCCAACCGCAGGTCAACCGGAACGGAGCCGCGATATCGACCTCCTGGCCGCATTCGGTCTCCTATATGTCAGGCTTTGGAGTTCTTCCAGGGTGGGCAGGAAACCGCTTTCAGGGTGCCTCCTTTCAATGGAAAGAGGGTGCCCGCACCCGAAAGAAATGGGAAAGACCGGTCGGTGAATGCGCCGTTTATCGGTCAGGTCGAGACCGATTCAGCCGATTCGGTCGGCGTCGATACGACCCGCTTTTTTTTAATCTGTATAATCCGGGCATGGTAATGATCGTTCCCGGCGATGCGGCCGCTGGTGAAGCGGATAATCAAAAAGGAAAGAATAAAGCACAAAAAGGCCATGAAGGCCGACAAGGCCGATTCATCCACGCCGTAATCGGGAGCCAACCGGGAGCCGAGAGCCGCGCCCAGGATCATGGAAAAGACCGGGAAAAGGTAGAGCAGGGCGGACAGCTTGATCATGGAGCCGGTCTGAATGGCGATGGTAACCGCATCCCCTTCTTTGGCCCCGATGGGGTTCATCACTTCCACCTCCCGTTCCTGGGCCCCTTCGCAGGAGCCGTGGGCGGAACAGCTTTTGCAAGTGCTGGACCGGGTGGTCTTGACCATGGCGGTGCCGACCTTGGCCTGTGTGACGACGCCGTTTTCTTTGATTAAACTCATATCTTAATAGCCTGAAATAAAATGACCTGTTATATAGAAAATCGGGACGGGGAAGACCCCGCCCCGATGGGTTGAATGGTTCAGCTATGACCGGGAATCAGGCGGCGGCCTCCTTTTTTTCTTCCGGTGATGCGCTTCGCACCAGGTGCGGGGATCGTTCATAACAGATCAGCCCGCACTGAAGACATCGGTTGGATTCCTTCATGGCCATGGGCTCGGTGAATCCTTTTTCGAGTTCCCCGGCTTCAGCCAGTTCACGGGAGTTTGCAATCGGCATGATCACTCTGGGCGTGGGCGCCACGCTGTCTACATCATCCACGTCCTGGATCAGGGAATCGGGGGTGAGGACGTTGTCATCCAGCTCCATGGGGATCTCGTACATGATTTCATGTAGGGATACCGCGGCCCGGCGGCCGGCGCCGATGGCCCGAATGGCGGCGTTGTAGTCGGTGATCACGTCGCCCGGGGCGAACATTCCCTTTTCGCCCTTCTGATCCGGTCGTTTGTAGGGCGGCACGGCGATCCAGCTGACCGGCCCGCTGTCGGTTCCCTCGGTTTCTCCGATGGTATCCAGCAAACGCTTGTAAAAGATCATTTCCGGAAAACGCCCGGCGGCCAGAAAAAGGTTCCGGGCCTTGGCCGTTCGCCGCTCTCCGGATCGGGTGTCCACCACCTCGATCTCTTCGAGCCGGTCTCCCTCACCGAACAGTCGGCTGATGCCGGTGTTGAATTCCACATGAATGGAGTCGTATTCTTCCACCTCTTCCAGCACCGGGATGGCGTTGACCGCCAGCTTTTCCCGTGGTTCCCGAAAATAGACGGTGATGTTTTCGGAACCGAGATCACGGCAGATTTTGGCGGCTTCCAGTCCGGCCTTGCCGCCGCCGATGATCGCCACGTCTTTTTCAGGGGCGATTCGGTTGCTGCGACCGGTATCCGATTTGATCAGATCGATCAGAAGATAACACCCCGGCAGCATCTCCTCGATGGCGTCGCCAGGAAGCCGGGAGAGGCGGTTGTCCCATCCGCCGGTTGCCATGAATACCGTTTCGTATCCCTGGCCGAGAAGCCCGCCGATGGTGATATCCGATCCCAGCGCTTTTCCGGTTTCGGCCTTCACCCCCATGTCTAGAATGCCGTCGATATCCCACTGGAGGACCTCTTCCGGAAGCCGTTCCGGGGCGATGGCGGTGCGCAACAGCCCGCCCAGGTTCTCGGTGGCCTCGTAGAGGGTGACCTCATGGCCGATGCGGGCGGCAAAAAAGGCCGCCGATAATCCCTCGGCTCCGCCGCCGATAACCGCAACCTTGCGGCCGGTATCCGGGGCTTTGAAAGGATGAATTCGATCCCCGCTGCTTCGTTCGTAATCGGCGCAGAAGCGTTTCAGGTAGTTGATGGCCACCGGCTCATCTACAAAATTACGGCGGCATTCGTCTTCGCAGGGTCGGGGGCAGATGCGGCCGATCACCGCTGGAAAGGGATTCCGTTCTTTGATGACCTGCACCGCCCGGTTGTAGTTGCCCAGAGAAATCTGGCGGATGTATTCCCGAATGTCGATGCCGGCCGGGCATGCACGCTGACAGGGGGTGGTGCACTCGTCATCCTTGTATTCCCGAATGATTCGGCGGGTGACCGAGGAGAGATTGATGATATGTTTGGGGCAGATTCGTTCACAGGTGCCGCATCCGGTGCATTTGACCGCATCCACTACCGGCAGATTGTCGGGCCCCATGGTGATGGCGTCAAAGGGGCAGGCCCGGACGCAGCTTCCCAGGCCGAGACAGCCGATGGTGCAGACCTTCATGCCGCCGTTCAGAAGGGCGGCGGCCCGGCAGTCGTTTAGCCCGTTGTAGATGTATTTGAGGTCGGCGTCCTGGGTGCCGAAATAACAGCCGGGCCGGGCGATATCCGGTTCTTTGGCTTCGATGGAGACCCCCAGAATGGCGGCGATGGCTTCGGCGGTTTCGGCCCCGGCGGCCACACAGGAGTTGGGTCCGGATTTGCCCTGGACCACCGCCTCGGCATTGGACGAACAGCCGGGATATCCGCAGCCCCCGCAGTTGGCTCCCGGAAGAACACCCTCTACGGCGAGTATCTGGGGATCCACGTAGACATAAAAGACCTTGGATGCGATGGCCAGACCGGCTCCGACAATAATGCCCAGCCCGCCCATCATGGCGATAGCTTCTATCATAATCTGACTCCTTGAACGAATGTATATGTCATGTCAAACTCCGGTTCGGCGGTCAGCCGTACCGTTATTGTTGGGATTTCAACCGTGCGGTCGGATTTACAGGAGAGCGTCGAACTTGCACTTTTCAAAGCAGGTCAGGCACTGCACGCATTTTTCCTTGTCGATGACGGCCTTCTCTTTTTTCTTCCAGATCACGGCGTCGGCCGGGCAGGCCCGAAAACAGGCGCCGCAGCCGGTGCATTTGTCCATATCCACTTCGAATCTAAGCAGTGCCGCGCAGGTTTTGGCGGGGCACTCCTTGTCGTAGATATGGGCGATATACTCGTCTTTAAAATACCGCAGGGTCGAAAGCACCGGATTGGGCGCGGTCTGGCCCAGGCCGCAAAGAGATGCCTCTTTGATGGTGGCGGAGAGCTCTTCCAGGATCTCCAGATCCCGAGGCTCGCCGTGGCCGTCGCAGATCTTTTCCAGGGTCTCCAGGAGGCGCTTGGTCCCTTCCCGGCAGGGGGTGCATTTCCCGCAGGACTCTTCCTGGATGAAGTCCATGAAAAAGCGGGCCATGTCCACCATGCAGGTGGACTCGTCCATGACGATAACCCCGCCCGAACCCATAATGGCGCCGACTTTGGCGATTTCTTCGTAGTCCACCAAGGTATCGAGGTATTCCTCTGGCACGCAGCCCCCGGAGGGGCCGCCCAGCTGCACCCCTTTGAACTTCTTCTTGCCGGGAATACCGCCGCCGGTGGTGAAGATCAGGTCCCGCAGGGAGGTGCCCATGGGAACCTCCACCAGTCCGATGTTGTTGACGTCGCCGGAGATGGCGAAAACCTTGGTTCCCTTGCTCGATTCGGTGCCCACGGAGGCATACCAGGCCCCCCCGTTGAGCACGATCTGGGGGACGTTTGCCAGGGTTTCCACATTATTGAGAATGGTCGGCTTTTCCCAGAGACCCGCGTGGGCCGGAAACGGGGGGCGGGGGCGGGGCATGCCCCGTTTTCCCTCGATGGAACGCATCAGGGCGGTCTCTTCGCCGCAGACGAACGCGCCCGCGCCCTGATAGATGTCGATTTCGAAATTCATTCCCGAGTCGAAGATGTTTTCGCCCAGAAGCCCGCGTTCCTTGGCTTTTCGTATGGCGATCTCCAGCCGCTTGATGGCCAGGGGATATTCGGTTCGGGCATAGATGTAGCCCTGATTGGCGTTGATGGCTTTGGCCGCGATAATCATCCCCTCCAGCACCGCATGGGGATCGGCCTCCAGAATGGACCGGTCCATGAAGGCGCCGGGGTCGCCCTCATCGGCGTTGCAGAGCACGTACTTGACCGAGCCGGGGCTTTTACTGGCGAAGTCCCATTTTAAACCGGTGGGAAAACCGGCCCCGCCGCGGCCGCGCATGCCCGAGGTTTTCATTTCTTGAATGATCTGTTCCGGGGTCATCTCAAACAGGGCCTTATGCGCCCCCTGATATCCGTCCCGGGCGATATAGTCGTTGATGGATTCAGGGTCGATGAGCCCCTTGTTTCGCAGGGTTCGGGGCATCTGATAGGAGAAGAAGGGGATGTCATCCTGATGGGGAATCTTTTTCTTGGTGGACGGGTCCTTGTACAGGAACTTTTCCACCGTTTTCCCGCCGATCAGATCTTCCTCTACCACCTTTTTGACGGCTTCCGTAGTCAGCTTCTGGTAAAAGGTGCCGTCCGGATGGACTACCAGGATGGGCCCCATGGCGCAAAAGCCGTTGCACCCGGTTTCCACCACCTTCATCTTGTCATCCAACCCCCTGTCCTTGAGTTCCTGGACCAGGGCATCCTTGACGGCGATGCTTCCGGTGGCGTGACAGCCGGTTCCGCCGCAGATCAGCAGGTGTTTCAGCTCCGGTGAGTTGAACTCCGCAAGGTTTTCTTCTTTGATCTTTTTCAGATCCTCTATGGTCAATCTCGCCATTGTGTTTTGTCTCCTTACTCTGTTACCAAGACCCGTCCAGACCTCTGAGGCCGTTCATATAGAGGCGTCCGCTGGCCACGAACATGGAATAGCGGGTCCTCAGAACGGGCAGATCGTACGAGCGCGCCAGTTCGAGGATCTCCGTCTTGGGCCGCTTTCCCCTGACGAAAACGACCGCACCGACTTCCGCGATTTTGGCGGTCCGAATCACCTGTTCGGTGGTCAGGCCGGTCAGCAGCACCGAGCCTTTGGCGACGGCCGATAGAATGTCGTCCATCAAATCGGCGCCCCCGCCGGCGAAAACGGTGTGGTCCAGTTGATCCTCTCCGTTGAGAACTTCGCAATCTAATATGTCTCGTATTTCAATGAGTTTCATAGAAACTATACCAGCCCCTCGATATTCCCGGGGCTATTCATACCGTGTCAGGATATCCAAAACCTTATCCGCCTTTACGGCGCCGTGCACATCCTGGTTCACCAGCATCACCGGGGCCAGACCGCAGGCGCCCAGGCACCGCACCGATTCAAGAGTAAACAGGCGATCCGGGTCGGTGCCGCCTTCCTCCAGGCCGTACTTGTTGGAAATCCGGCTGATGACCTCTTTGATTCCCTTGACGTAACAGGCGGTTCCCGTACACACCTTGATGATGTGTTTGCCTTTGGGCTCCATGGAAAACAGCGCGTAAAAAGAGGCCACGCCGTAGACGTCGCTGGCCGGCAGGTTCAGCCCGTAGGCCAGATAGTCCATCACCTCGGTCGGCAGGTAGCCGACCGCATCCTGGCTCTCCCGCAATGCCGCGATCACCGAGCCGAGTTTTCCGCGATATTTTTCAATGACGCCGTCGATCTGCTGCCACATCTCCTCTGTTACGTCCGGATGCTGGGGGTGTTCCCACTCCTTCATAAATCTACTCCCTCGAATCATAGGTCGAAATTAAATAGGCAATCATCTCACAATCTACCTTTCATGATTAAATACGAAGGCTAACATTTCACAAGATTTAGAAAAAGTCAATGTCATCATATTTTCTTTATAGGGGATTTCGTTGGGGAATCCATCGAAGGATTGACGGGAGGCTACCCGCTGATATAAAAAATGCATTCAGGTGGGAATCATGCAAATCATCAACAGATGTGGATTCGATAATGCGAGAACAGAAGAAAAAGGCCGAAGAAGCCGCCGGCTTTCTGAAGCGGCGCAATGTGCACGCTCCCCGGGTCGGTCTCTTGACCGGAACCGGCTTGGGCGACAGCACCGATGCCATGGAGATCGCGGCGGTGCTTGACTACACGGACATTCCCCACTTCCCGATCTCCACGGTGGCGGGGCATCGGGGAAAACTGGTATACGGGCGAATGGGGTCCCACTCGGTGGTGGCCCTGCAGGGGCGGTTTCATCTGTACGAGGGATATTCGCCCCGGGAGGTGACCTTCCCCATTCGGGTGATGCAGGAGCTGGGGGTGCGGGTGCTCATCGTCACCAACGCCGCCGGCGGCTTGAACCCGAATTTTCGACCCGGCGACCTGATGTGCATCACCGACCACATCAATTTGACGGGCGAAAACCCGCTGGTGGGCCCCAACGAAGAGGCCTGGGGGATTCGATTTCCGGACATGTGTGCGGTGTATGATCCCGGCCTAATACAGCGGTCCGAAAAGGCTTATGGGGAGGGAAGCCGCCCGATTCGAAAAGGCGTCTATACCGGGCTCAAGGGGCCTTCCCTGGAGACGCCCGCCGAGGTGCGGTATCTCAGACAAATCGGGACCGATGCCGTGGGGCTGTCCACGATTCAGGAGGTGATCGCCGGGGTGCATGCGGGGATGCGGATTCTGGGTCTGTCCATCATCACCAATGTCAATGATCCGGATTCTCCGGTTCCGGCCACCGTGGAAGAGATCATCGCGGTGGCCGAATCGGCCGCCCCCCGTCTGGCCGCGACCATTCAGGGGGTTCTGAAGGAGGAAGACCTGTGACGCCCGTTCATCCTCAGGCCGACCTTCTCGTGACCGGCGGGATCGTGCTGACCATGCTGCCCAATGCTGAACCGATCTTCGAGGGCGCCGTGGCCGTGGTCGGGGACCGGATTGCGGCGGTGGACCGGTCGGACCGGTTTTCAGATTGGACCGTCGACCGAAGCATAGACGCCCGGGGCGGTATCATCCTGCCGGGCCTGGTTAACGTCCATACCCACGCCGCCATGACCTGCTTTCGCGGATTGGCCGACGACCTGCCGCTGATGACCTGGCTCAATGAGCACATCTTTCCGGCCGAAGCCAAGCTGACGCCGGACAAGGTTTATGACGGGGCCCTGCTGGCCTGTGCAGAAATGATCCTGTCGGGCACCACCTGCTTCTGTGACATGTACCTGTTCGAAGGGGCGGTGGCCCAGGCGGCCCGAGACGCCGGCATGCGGGCGGTAGTGGGGGAGGTGCTTTATGATTTTCCCTCCCCCGGCTACGGCGATATCGACAAGGGCTTCGCCCATACCGAAGACCTGATCCGCCGCTGGAAAGATGATCCCCTGGTCACCATTGCGGTGGAGCCCCACTCTCCCTACCTCTGTTCGCCGGACCTGCTTGGCCGGGCAGCGGAAATCGCCCGGACCCACGGAGTGCCCCATGTGATTCATCTTTCCGAGACTCGATCCGAGGTGGAGCAGATTCAGGAGCGCTACAGCAGGCGCCCGGTGGAACATCTGGCTGAACTCGGGGTGCTCGGGCCCGAGCTTCTGGCGTGTCACTGCGTGGCTCTGTCGGAATCGGATATCGACCTGCTTCGCCGGCATGAGGTCAAGGTGGCCCACTGCCCGGAGAGCAACATGAAGCTGGCCTCGGGCATCGCCCCGGTGCCGGATCTTATGAAGGCCGGGGTCTGCGTGGGGCTGGGCACCGACGGGTGCTCCAGCAACAATGACCTGGATCTGTTTTCGGAGATGGACACGGCCGCCAAACTCCACAAAGTCGCGACCCTGGACCCGACGGTTCTGGATGCCCATACCGTGCTTCGAATGTGCACCGCCGAGGGGGCCCGGGCACTGGGGATGGGAGATGTTACCGGGGTGCTGGCCCCGGGCATGCGGGCCGACCTGATCGTGGTGGATACAGACAAGCCCCACATGAAGCCGCTCCACAACCCGGAATCCCAGCTGGTCTATTCCGCCGGCGGGGGGGATGTCACGACTTCCGTCATCAACGGCCGGGTGGTGATGGCCGACCGCGAATTGACCACCATGGATGTGGAGGCGGTGATGGCCCGGGTCCACGGCATAGCGGAGGAGATTCGGCGGGGGTGACCACCGACGCCGGATGCGTATAAAGCCCGGTTTTCGGGGGGGCGATGCGCATCAGATTGGAGTTGACATATCGGCTAAGAACCGGATTATGGATTTTTTTTGATTGTTTGGCGACGCTGCCCGTTATCTACATAATTTACCCAATGGTTTTGTTGCTAATGTTCATTTAAAATAGATTCATGTCACGTGGGGGAGTCATTCTGCCCGCCACCGAATATTCTGAGGCCAACAACAGGGGTGAAAAGCGAGGAAAGGGATGTCAAAACTCATATTTATTTCCAATCGACTGCCGGTGACCATTCGTCGGGATCCTGAGACAGATGAGTTCAAATTGACCCGAAGTATCGGCGGGTTGGCCACCGGTCTGGGGTCGGTGCATGAAGGCGGAGAGAGTCTATGGGTCGGGTGGAGCGGTCTGCATGAAGAGGATATCACGGAGGCGGAGGATGTCGAGCTTCAAAAAAAGCTTGTGAAAGAGCAGGGGTGTCTCTCCTTTCATCTTTCGCGGCAGGATTACGAGGATTTCTATATCGGCTTTTGTAATGAGGCGATCTGGCCGCTGTTTCACTATTTTCCCAATCGGGCCCGATTCAATCGCCATCAATGGGAGGCTTACCGTCAAATCAATCTTCGGTTCTTTGCCGAGATCAGGGGCCATATCGAACCGGGAGATACCGTCTGGGTCCACGATTATCATCTGATGCTGCTGCCGCATCTGATTAAACAGAATTTCCCGGACTCCGCCATCGGCTTTTTTCTGCACATCCCTTTTCCTTCTTATGAAATTCTGCGGCTGTTGCCCTGGCGGGAAGAGGTGATGGAGGGGCTCCTGGGTGCGGATCTTCTCGGATTCCACACCTTCGATTATGTGCGCCATTTTATCTCCAGCGCCCGTCGAATCCTCGGTTGTGAATTCAGTTTGGGATATCTCACCATGGATCACCGACTGGTTCGTCCCGATGTGTTTCCCATGGGAATCGATTATGAAAAATACCGGGATGCCCAAGACCTGCCCGAGGTGGCGGCCGCATTGGAGGATGCCCGGCGGCGGCTTTCTGATTTTCGAACCATTCTGTCGGTGGATCGTCTGGATTACTCCAAAGGCATTCCCGAGCGGATCAGAGGGTTCGACCTGTTTTTGCATCAGCACCCGGAATACCATGAAAAGGTGAGCCTCAACCTGATCGTTGCGCCTTCGCGGACCGAGGTGGAGGAATATAAAGATCTGTTAAGAGAAATACAAGAGCTGGTGAGTACCGTCAACGGCAAGCACGGAACCCTGGACTGGGTGCCGATCCATTTTTTTTACCGGGCCTTTCCTTTCGAGGAACTCACCGCCCTCTACATGGTTGCGGAGGTCCTGCTGGTAACCGCCATTCGGGACGGGATGAACCTGATCGCCAAGGAATACCTGGCGGCCCGGCGGGATGATACCGGGGTGCTGATTTTGAGCGAAACCGCCGGCGCCGTGCATGAACTCGGGGAATCTCTGGTGATCAACCCCAATGATATTGAAGGCATCGCCAATGCGATCCTGACCGGGCTCGAAATGGACCCGGCGGAGCAGAAACGGCGGAACGCCGCCATGAAGAAACGTCTGGCCCGGTATCACGTCCGGTTTTGGGCCCGGGATTTTATCGCGAAACTTGAAGAGGTTCGCAAATACCAGGAGATTCAAACCAGACGCAGCATGATCGACACCGTCAAAGAAGAGATGCTGTCGGCTTACCGGAAGGCCAAACGGAAGCTCTTCTTTCTCAATTATGACGGAACCCTGGTCGGCTACCAGGACACCCCCCACAAAGCCCGGCCTGATCAAAACCTGCGCAAACTGATCGAAAATCTGTCTTTTCGAAAAGGAAACCGGGTGGTGATCGTCAGCGGCCGAAAGCGGGAGGACCTGGAGAGTTTTTTCAGCGGCCTGCCGGTGGATCTGGCGGCCGCACACGGCAGCTGGTTGAAAACCTTGGGGGAGGATTGGGAGAAGACCGAATTCTTTTCCGCCGACTGGAAAGAGACGATCCGCCCCATTCTAGAAAATTACACCGACCGAACCCCCGGTTCTTTTGTTGAAGAAAAAGTCTATTCTCTGGCTTGGCATTACCGCAAGTGCGAGCCGGATTTGGCGGCCCTGCGGATCGGGGAATTGAAGGATTCTCTTTTCAGTGTGACGGAAAATCTGAATGTCGGCATCATCGACGGCAACAAGGTCCTCGAAGTAAAAGATACCGCCGTCCACAAGGGACGGGCGGTATCCAAATGGCTCAAGCAGGAAAATTCTGAATTTATTTTCGCCGCCGGAGATGATCCGACGGATGAGGATCTTTTCGATGTGCTGCCCGAGTCGGCTTATTCCGTGAAGGTCGGTATGAACCGCTCCCGGGCCCGGTACCATATCAAAGACTGGCGCGCTCTTCGCAAGCTCCTGGATGAAATGGCGACTGCTTGAGCTGCAAGAAGGCGTCAAAAGGCGGCGGAATTATAGAAGCAATTTTTTGCCGGGATTCCCGATCTTCTTCGGGCGGCTGTCCTGGTATTTCTGAAGGACCGGTCACCTTCCCTCTGTGGGTGGCTTTTTTTCGATCACTGCAACCGCATCTGCGTGGTCCGTAACCCGTCTTTGATTCCCTGCTGGGTCTCGGGCCGGTTCATGCATTGGGAAGGGATCGGGGTGTCGGTTCGGGGATTGCAGCTCAGCCCGGCGGTGTTTTCGGCGGTGCAGACCCCCCATCGATACCCCATCTGGTAGCAGCCGGTTTTTCCGGACTGGTTTTGAGTCGGCGCGGTCCGCCCGGGCTTCAGCGGATCGGCGGTTTCTTTACCGGCGGTGTCCCGGGTCGATTGCCCGGCGGCGCAGGCGGTGATCATCCACAAACAAAAAACAGCACTCAGCAGGTGTTTCATCGAGGTAATTCTCCTTCCTTTTAATAGAAGAGGATTCAGCAGCCCTTGCCGAACCCGCAGCCCGGGTAGCGGCATTCGGGGCAGTCGGAGCAGAACCCGCCGTGCCCCAGAGAGATGATGTCCGCTCGGGTCAGCTTCTCCCCGGCCAGAATTCGGGGCACGATCAGGTCGAAAACGGATGCCTGGTGGTACATCACACAGCCGGGCAGGCCCAGCACCGGAATACCTCCGACATAGGCCAGCATGAACATGGCACCGGGAAAGGTCGGGGCTCCGTAGGTGATGACCTCTCCGCCCGCGGCTCGAATGGCGGCGGGGGTCTGATCGTCCGGGTCCACCGACATGCCGCCGGTGACCGCGATCAGCCCGGCGCCCCGGCGCAACATCCGGTGAATCGCTTCCACCGTCATTCGAATATCATCCGAGACAAACACCTGATCCAGAATTCGGCTTCCCAAATCATGGAACTTGCGATGAAGAATGGGACCGAAACGATCCTGGATGCGGCCGTGGTAAATTTCGCTTCCGGTGGTGATGACCCCCACGTTTACCGATGTCAGGGGGCTGA
Source organism: Desulfococcaceae bacterium (assembly GCA_046541495.1). Taxonomy (GTDB): domain Bacteria; phylum Desulfobacterota; class Desulfobacteria; order Desulfobacterales; family Desulfococcaceae; genus JAABSQ01. The sequence goes on along the minus strand of JBKHDE010000002.1, from coordinate 26,618 downwards.
TTTGTACCACGGGGAAGTGGTCTCTGCAAATCCTTTCCACACGCTGAATCTTTTCTTCGGCCGTGACCAGGGGGATGATGCGGGTGCCGGCCACAGCCCTTTTTTTTCGAATGGTTCGGTTCGTATGTAAGGTGGAAAAGACGACCGCCTCGATTTCATTGATTCGATAGAGGGCCTCCACATTCACCTTCAGCAGGCCGTCGATGTCGGCTGTCAGATTGACCCGACCCTCTGACGGAGGCGTCAAAGAGAGCCCGGGACCGGCCGCAGCACCGGCGATTCTTTCCGCCGCCGTATCCTCGTGAACCCATCCGGCCTTCAGGTCGAATACATAAATATGCTCCTTCCCGATTTTCAAAAGTTCGGGAACATCCTGTTCCCGAATGATATGCCCTTTTCTGAACGCCCTGCCCTTGAATTCACCAGGAATGATCCGGGTGACGTCATGACAAAGCACCATTCCGACAGCTTTCTGGACCGGTACGGATTTCATGCGTTCTTCTCCATTGAAAAAATACCCAGAGAAACCCACTTGCACCCCGAATTTTTAGACGATATGCTTTCCTGAAGGATGTTGAATGTAAATTGAAACCTTCCGCCGGGTGTTGGATTCTCACCAGCCTCGGAGGCATTTTGGGTATCGATCCGGTTGAAAGGGATTGAATTCGGGTGAGCGTATCTCAATGTTATTTTTGGAAGCCTATTCGATTAATGAATGCCGTTTGTTTGCAATGAATGAATATGGAAACCCAATCAGATTTAAAATTCCTTATTATAACTTTTATGCGGATGCAGGCATGGGATTTGTTGAGGGCCGGGGTGAGCCGCCCCACATGGCCCTTCCGCCGAGTTCGGGTCTCTTCGAGGAATCCGTCGGGTTTTTATGACCCGAGGGGTCTTTGGGATAGAGTCAAATTGACCCGAATCGCCCACGCTGTTTTTCAACATAATATTCAAAAATGAGCACGCTACCCACGCCGGTCAACTTTTTTTCACTGAAAACGCTTCAAGGCACGGCAGGGCCGGCAACTATTATATTTTACCCAACCATATCAACAGGTTTACACAGGAGATGAAGATGATGAATGCTTCCCGTTCCACACTGGCCATTCACTCCGATGAGGTCCCATCGATCTCCCCCTTATTCCAGAAAGGGGTTCTGGTAGAGGTGGATACCGGATATTCGGTAAAATCGTTATTGTGCGACCAATGGGGGATTCCCCTCGATTATGTCGCCGAGCGGATCAGCACCCTGTTTCTCAACGGACAACCGGTGGACGATATCGATACCGCAAAGATTCATGAAGGGGCCGTTTTGGCGCTTTCCTCGGCCATGCCGGGTCTGGTGGGGGCGATGATGCGGCGGGGTGGAATCATTACTCCGTTGCGCAGCTCCATCACTTATCGGGAACAGGGGGCGGGCCTTGATCGAAAGCGGGGCCGGATTACCGTCAAGCTGTTCAATCTGCTGGTCAATGAACTGGGCCCGCGTCTTCTGGAGATCGGATTTCGGGCGGAGGCGGGAGATCTGAAGGCGCTTTTCCCCGAGCGGGTGGATGCGGCTTTGGAGGACGGGGAACTGATCCGGGTGGTTTCCCATGCGGACCCATCGGCGTCGTCGGATTGAACACGTTTCAGGCAAGGCCCGGAGGTGATGGCAGGTATTTTGCATTAACTATTCCAGATCAGGGAAAGAGAGAGTGACCAGCCAAAGTTGCAAGGTGCCAAGGCGGTTGACAGGCAGCGGTTTTTCGACTATATTGTAAATGATTTTGGGCGGATATACTCTCTTATTGTGGTATTCACTCTCCTCTTTCCCTGTAACCCTGACTCCAAAAAAGTGTGTATGTCGAAAGGGTCGTTTTATATTTACCCTCACGTCCAAAAAGTAACTGTTAGTCATATTTTCAAAGGAAGCAACAAACCCCAACGTAAGGAGGATGTAAGGTTATGGATAAGATCATACGCATCGATGTCGGTGCCGAAGGCGGACCTAAAGCGGTGGTGACGGATCTGGGCGAGTACGCGGGAATGGGCGGACGCGGTATGACCTCAATGGTGGTATCCAAGGAGGTGCCGCCGGATTGTCATCCCCTCGGTCCTGAAAACAAGCTGGTAATCGCCCCGGGTCTGATGACCGGTACCGCCGCCTCGACCTCGGGTCGAATCTCCATGGGATGCAAAAGCCCGCTGACCGGCGGCATCAAGGAGTCCAATGCCGGCGGCCAGGCCGGCCAGGTAATGGCCAGGCTCGGGTATGCGGCCATTATCATTGAAGGCGAAAACAAGACCGGGGATCTATACAAGGTCTTTATCAATAAAGATAAGATCGAAATCACTCCGGCCAACGAATTCAAAAACGTTCGGAATTACCCGCTGTCGATGGAAATGAAGAAAGCTCACAGCGACAAGGTGGCCATGATTTCCATCGGCCCCGCCGGTGAAATGAAGATGTGCGCCGCTTCCATTGCGGTCACCGACCGGGAATTTCGCCCCACCCGTCATGCGGGTCGCGGCGGAGTCGGCGCGGTCTTGGGCGCCAAAGGCATCAAGGTGATCATCCTGGATGACGAGGGTTGCTCCATGCGCAAGCCGGCCGATCCCGATAAATTCAAAGAGGCCAACAAAACCTTCGTCAAAGGTTTGAGAGGCCATGCGGTCACCGGCCAGGGGCTTCCGGCTTACGGCACCAACGTGTTGACCAACATCATCAACGAGGCGGGCGCCTACCCCACCTATAACTTCAAGGAAGGCCGGTACAAAGACGGCAGCAAGATCAGCGGCGAAACCTATGCCGAGCTGGAAACCAGCCGGGGCGGAAATCCGACCCACGGGTGTCATCGCGGCTGTGCCATCCAGTGCTCCGGCATCTACAATGACAAGGACGGCAACTACGTCTCCAAACAGCCCGAGTATGAAACGGTCTGGGCCCACGGCGGCAATTGCGGCATCTGTGATCCCGATGCCATCGCCAAGCTCGACTTCATGGATGACGATATCGGCCTGGATACCATCGAAATGGGCGTCACCATCGGCATCGCCATGGAGGCCGGTCTGATCCCGTTCGGTGATCAGGAAGGCGCCGTCAAGCTGATCGAAGAGATCGGACAGGGGACGCCTCTGGGCCGTATCCTCGGCAACGGCGCGGGCATGACGGCCCGGGCCTTCGGTCTGGAAAGAGCTCCGGTGGTCAAGAACCAGGCGCTTCCGGCCTATGATCCCCGGGCGATCAAGGGCATCGGTGTCACTTACGCCACTTCCCCGATGGGCGCCGACCACACCGCCGGGTATGCCATCGCCACCAATATCCTCAAGGTCGGCGGCGACGTGGATCCCTTGAGCAATGAGGGCCAGATCGAACTCTCCAGAAACCTTCAGATCGCAACGGCGGCCCTGGACGCTACCGGTTACTGCCTGTTCATCGCCTTTGCCATTCTGGACCAGAGCGAGACCTTCGACGCCATGGTGGAATCGATCAACGGCATGTATAATCTGAATATGACCGGGGACGACGTGGTGGATTTGGGTAAGAAGATCCTTTCGATGGAACGGGATTTCAACAAGAAAGCCGGTTTTACCGCCGAAGATGATCGGCTGCCGCGCTTCTTCAGAAGAGAAACGATTTCCCCGCACAACGTGGTTTTCGATATCCCCGAAGAACAGCTGGACACGGTGTTCAACTGGTAGTCGAACGTTAGATTGGAATCTCCATACGGGGAGGCGGTTTTTTTACCGCTTCCCCGTTTTTTTTGTGTTCGGCATTCCCGCCGATGAATTCGGTATCCCGCCTTCATCGGAATTCGGAAGATTCTGATCGTTCTCAGAACAGATCTCAGGTCAACTCCAGTACCTGAAACGTGTAGTCGGCGACATCCATGAGAAGCAGCCGGTTGCGAAGGGGCCTGCCCCGACCGGTGATGATTTTGACCGCCTCGGCGCACTCCAGGGCCGAGAGGATGGTAATCCCGTGGGGAAGGGTGCCCAGGGTCGACTCGGCGCCTTTGGCCTCCATATCCTCACCATCTCCGTAGATCAGGCGCAATCCCGGATCTTCGGGAAAGATGGTGGTGAGATGGCCCGCCACCCCGGCGATGGCCGCCGACACCAGCGGAATGCCGGCCTGCTTGCAGGCCCACTCCACCAGCAGCCGGGTTTTGATGTTGTCGAGGCAATCGATCACCACATCGGAGCCCGCTATCAGGTCGGGTCCATTGTCGGCATTCAGAAAAAGGGTGTGGGCCGATACCTCCACCGAGGGGTTTACCCGGGCCACCCGGTGGGCCGCGGCGGTGGCTTTCGGGGTGTCGAGAAGATCCCGGGTGCTGAGAAACTGTCGATTCAGATTGCTTTCTTCAAACCGGTCCCCATCGACCAGGGTCAACCGGCCGATCCCGTCCCGGGCCAATATTTCCGTCACCCCGCCGCCCAGTCCGCCCAGACCGATGACGGTGACCTTCGCCCTGAGCAGGGCGACCTGGTCTTCAAAGCCGAAGGTCTTGAAATTCCGGACGTACCGCTCCGGAATGATCTCCTTTTCCAGGGCCGCGATCTCCACCTCTCGGCCCGATACCCCGAAAAATCCGGAAAGCGCTTCCACGGTTCGCACATCCACGGCGGAATAGGGGGCGGCGTCGGGAAAGGCTCTCGGCACGGCCCGTGCTTCCAATTCCCGGTTCAGGTCCCGACCGGTCATCATCCCCCTCCCACCGGAGGGAATATGCCTACCCGATCCCCGTTCTTGAGAACCGAGGTCAGTTCGCCCTTTCGGCCGTTGATGAAGATCAGCTTGGCTTCATTTTCAGGCACCGCCAGACGATCGATCAATTCTTTGACCGTCGTTCCCGGTTCGATGGGGTATTGGTCCGAAGGCTGGGGTGTCTTTTCGGATAGGCTGGCAAACAATTTTATATCAATATAATCGGTCATGGCACTCCTTTTGTTCATGCATGTGGGTTACGAAAGGCCGATTTCCTGCTGGTCATATTCCTTGACCTTGCGGTAGAGGGTTTTTCGTCCGATGCCCAGGAGTTCGGAAGCCTTGGCCCGGTTGCCTTTCACATACTTGAGCACCCGCAGGATGTGATGTTTTTCCAATTCGGCCAGGGAAAGAAAGGGGGTGTCCCGGGGGTTGTCCCGAACCGCCTCCACCAGTTCCCGGGGCAGGGCCCGTTCGGTGATCAGCCCGTTTTCCGCCAGGATGATTCCCCGTTCGATGACGTTTTGAAGCTCCCGAATATTGCCCGGCCAGTGGTAGGCCAGCAGGCACTGCATGGCCTTGGCCGAAATCCGGCAGGAAGGGCCGCTCATACTCAGCTTCTGGCGGAAGTATTCCACCAGCAGGGGGATGTCTTCCTTGCGCTCTCTGAGCGGCATCAACTCGATATTGAAAACATTCAGCCGGTGGTACAGGGCCTGGCTGAATCGGCCGGCTTCCACCTCTTTTTGAAGAATCCGGTTAGTGGCGAAAATAAATCGGATGTCCGCCTGGCGTTCTTCCTGGCCGCCCACCCTGCGGTACGTCTGGTTTTCTAGAACCCGCAGCAAGGATGCCTGCACATCCATGGGCAGCTCTCCGATTTCATCCAGAAAAAGGGTGCCCTTGTGGGCCAGGTCCAAGAGCCCTTCCCTGGAGTCGGTGGCGCCGGTGAAGGCGCCTTTTCGATATCCGAAAAGCTCGCTCAGGATCAGCTCTTTTTGAAGGGTACCGCAGTTTTTGGTGATCAGCGGCTGGGCGGCCCGCTGGCTGAGGGAATGGATATACCGGGACACCACGTTTTTTCCGGTTCCGCTCTCACCGGTGATCAGGACCGGCACATGGGTCGGGGCGACCTTGGCCACCAGATACCGGACATCTTCAATGGAAGGAGAATTGCCGATGAGCTTGTGGGAGGGCTGTTCCCCCTGCTTGTGACGCAGCAGCGTGTTTTCCCGTTGAAGGCACACCCGTTGATAGGCCTTTTCGATCACCAGCTCCAGCCGATCCAGGTTGAAGGGCTTGGTGATATAATCATAGGCGCTCATCTTCATGGCCTCGACCGCATTGTCGATATCGCCGTACCCGGTAATTAAAATCACCTCCATCCCCGGCATCAGATCCTGAAATTCGACCATCAGATCGAGGCCGTTGGCGTCGGGCAGTTGAATATCCAAAATAATGACGTCGAAGCGCTTCTTGTTGAGTAATTTGAATGCCTCGCGGCCGCTTCCCGCAGTACAGACGGTTCTTCGCGGTGAACTCAGCTCCATTTCGAGCAGTCTGCGAATGGATTGTTCGTCGTCTACGACCAATATCTGAATGGTTTCGGTTTCCTGCATAGGGTTGTACGGGGTTCGGGTTGGGATCTCACGGCATCGGCAGTTTCACCCTGAAAGTGGCGCCTTCTCCGGCGCTGCTTTCAACCTGAATTTCTCCTTTGTGTTGTCGAATAATGTTATAGCAGGTGGACAGGCCGATGCCGATGCCCTTTCCCACCGGTTTGGTGGTGAAAAAAGGCTCAAACAGTTTGTCCAGGTTTTCTTTGGGAATTCCGTATCCGGTGTCTTTGACGCTGAGGACAATCCAGCCATCCCCCCGGGTACCCGTTCTGAGGGTGATTTTTCCCTGATTCTGAATGGCTTCCAGGGCATTCAGGACCAGATTTAGGACCACCTGCTTCAGTTCCGCGGCAATGCCCATGGGCCGGGGAAGGGCCGGGTCCAGATCCAGGCAGATGGCGTTGGGCAATTTGTTCTTCAGATGGTGTTCCAGAATTTTGAGGACATCCACCACCAGGAAATTGAGGTCCACAGCGGTCAAGGAGGCATTCCACCGGGGACTGAAGGTCAGTAAATTTTGAACAATATCCCGGCATCGGTGGCCTTCGGCGATAATCGTCTCTACATATTCCTGAAGGTCCCGAGCGAGTTTTTTATCATTCTGAAGATCCCCCAATCGTTCTTCCAGTCGGGGCAGTCGGCGCTTGAGCCCTTCGGCGAAACCGCAGATGGCGGTCAGCGGATTGTTGATCTCATGGGCCACTCCCGCGGCCAGCAGCCCGATGGTGGCCATCTTTTCCGCATGATAGTACTTGGCCTGGTATTCTTTTTCCACCGTAACATCCCGTTTGAGTAAAAGCATGTGCTCCGGTCTGCCCCGCTGGTCCCGCAAGGGTGAAGCGGTAATTTCAAACTGCCGGTTTTCGCCTTTCAAATGATAGATGTACATCTGACGACAGACATGGTTGGTCTCCAGAGCCTCGGACAAAGGGCAGGGAGAACAGGGGGAAGCCCGGTTTCGAAAGACCCGATAGCAGAATTCGTCTTGGGGTTCTGGGTGAGGGAACACCCGATAAAAGACATGGTTGACCGATTGAATCCGGTAATCGAGGGAGATCACCGCCATGACATCGGTGATGCCGTCCAGGATGGCCTGAATCTGCTGCCGTTTTTCTTTCAGCTTCAGATTGCTCTCCTGAAGCTCCCGCATTTTGATCTGGACCTCTTTAAAAAAGCCCAGCTTGGTGTCTTCGAGACCGATCAGGTCTTCCAGGCGGGTATCCATCTTCATCACCAGGCATCCTCGCAAATCTGAAGCATCTCTTCCCAGGTGGCCGGCCGGGGATTGGTCAGCAGGCAGGAATCGTTGACCGCCATTCGGCAGACCTGGGGGAGGCTGGCCCGATCGGTAATGATATCCCGAAGCCGAGTGGAGACATTGAGCTGGTGGGAGAATTCTTCCAGTTTTTCGATGCCGGCCAGGGCGGTTTTTTCATCGGAGGAATACCGTTTTCCCAGGACGATTTCACCGATATCGGCCACCTTGTCGGGGCAGGCCGGCATGTTGAATCGCAGCACATGGGGAAGCAGCACCGGATGAATGAGCCCATGGACCACGTCCAGCATGCCGCCCAGGGAATGGGCCAGGGCGTGGTCCATGCCGAGGCTGGCATTGCTGAAGGCCATGCCGGCGGAGGTGCTGGCGACGCTCAACTGCTCCAGGGCGTCGATTCCCATGGTCTCCAAGGCGGTCGGAAGGGATTTGATGATGATGTCGATGCTCTTGAGGGAATGGACCTCGGTGAAGGGGGAGGCGATTTTGGAAACATACGACTCCGCGGCGTGGGCGATGGCGTCGATGGCGGCGGCGATGATCAGGGACTTGGTCTTGGTAATCAGGATATTGGGATCGATGATGGAGATGTTGGGGACCAGGGTCCGGCTGATGATGGACATTTTGACCCGGCGCTGAACATCGTTGATGATCGCAAACTGGGAAACATCCGAACCGCTTCCGGCGGTGGAGGGAATAAAGACCATGGGCGGCAGCGGACGATGAATCCGGTTGGCGCCCTCATAGTGATGAACCTTTCCGCCGTTGCTGGCCACCAGAGCGATTCCCTTGGCCGCATCCATGGGGCTGCCGCCGCCCAATGATACCACTACATCGCAGCCTTCGTCCAGATACAGCTGCGCCCCTTCCTGAATCTGGTGGTCCCTCGGGTTGGCCACCACATTGGAATAGTAGACCCAGCTCAGCTTTTCCGTTTCCAGGAGATCAAAGACCTTGTCTACCCATCCGGCCTTTTCCAGCCCCGGATCACTGACGAAAAAAACCTTTTCCGCCCCCAGACGCCCTGCGCAGGTACCGACATATTGCATGCTGCCGCGGCCGAAAAGAATTTCCGGAATGGAAAATTTGCGAACTGACATCGGCATAGCGGATCCCCCCTTTCAGATGGATTCGAGTTTAAACGATCACGGCCTTCTGGAACGGCCGATATCCGATTGTATGGGAAGAGATTCGGAAATTTCTGAAAGGCTGTTGATGGTTCCGGGATTTACGAACGGTCCGAAGCGCTGTCCAGGAGAGCATCGATCTTGTCCTTTTTAAAACCGGCAATCACCGTATCTCCGATAACGATGGTCGGGAAGGTGCATTCAGGGTTATGTCCCTTCAATTCCCGCATGGTTTGGCTGCGTTCATCCCCGGTCAGCAGATCCAGATAGGTCCACTCGAAATCTACACCCCGTTCTTTCAAGTACATTCTCATGTCTTTGCAGTGGGCGCAGGAAGACAGACCATACATTTTTATCTTAAGTTTCATAAACTCCTTCTGTGTTGCCAAAGAGGCGGGAAAAGATTGGAAGTCGGATTGATAGACGAGCCTCATTTTTATCACTCACGGAGGGAATCGTCAATAATTCTTTTTTGTTAGGCCGTCTTTTATGAGAAACCCAAGGGGATTTCAACGGCGGTGTCGTATCCAATTGACCCGCTGAAAATAGGGTCGGGGTCAAAATGACTCTTGTTTCCTTTTGCCCCATGTCGATCGCGGACCGGGGATCTGAAAGGAGCATAAAAAAATGTACTGAAAATACAGTATAATCGAATTGAACAGGAATTAATAATAACCAATATGATTTGTTTGGCATCACAATTGTATATATTAAATGTCAGTTCGTAAGTGGAAAGGCTTGTACAAAAGCGATTTAACCTTAAATGAATGAAGGAGGTTTCAATGTCTGTACCGGAACAAGTTTACGGGTTTTTTATTCCTACGGTTACCCTCATGGGTGTCGGCGCGCACAAGGAATTGGGCAAGCAAATCCAGACCTTGGGCGGCAAAAAACCGCTGATCGTCACCGATAAGGGGATCACCGGCGCCGGGCTGACCGAAAAGATCGTCAACCTGATCAAAGAGGATATCGGCTTGGAAGCGGCGGTGTTTGACGAAACCATTCCGAACCCCACCGACAAGAACGTTCACGACGGCCTTGAGGTCTACAAGAAGAACAACTGCGACATGATCATCACCCTGGGCGGCGGAAGCCCTCACGACTGTGGCAAGGGTATCGGCATTGTCGCGACCAACGGCGGAAAGATCAATGATTATGAGGGCGTGGATCAGTCCACCAAGGACATGCCTCCCTTCATCGCCGTCAACACCACCGCCGGAACCGCCAGTGAAATGACCCGTTTCTGCATTATCACCGACCTGTCCCGCAAGGTCAAAATGGCCATCGTCGACTGGCGGGTCACCCCGACCATCGCCATCAATGATCCGCTGCTGATGCAGGGTATGCCTCCGGGATTGACCGCCGCTACCGGTATGGACGCCCTGACCCATGCGGTCGAGGCTTACGTCTCCACCATCGCCACTCCGGTCACTGATGCCTGCGCCCTGAAAGCCATGGACCTGGTCGCCAATTACCTGAGGGCGGCGGTTGCAAACGGCGCCGATATGGTAGCCCGTGACAAGATGGCTTATGCCGAGTATCTGGCCGGCATGGCCTTCAACAACGCCAGCCTGGGTCATGTCCACGCCATGGCGCATCAGTTGGGCGGTTTCTACGATCTGCCCCACGGCGTGTGCAACGCCATTCTTCTGCCCCATGTGAGCGCCTTTAACCTGATCGCAAAGGTGGATCGCTTTGGAGATATCGCCATCGCCATGGGTGAAAACATCGCCGGGCTATCCAAGCGTGAAGCCGCCGATAAGGCGCTGGAATCCATTAAGAAGCTTTCCGCCGACGTCGGTATTCCCAGCGGCCTCGAAGAGCTGGGCGTCAAAGAGGAAGACCTGCCGACCATGGCTGAGAATGCTCAGAAGGATGCCTGCGGCCTCACCAACCCGAGATGCCCCACCCTGGAAGATGTGATCCAGATTTACAAGAACGCCCTGTAAGATGTTGTAAGTGGTTCCACCCGCCCCGATTGAGGATTCCCCTTCCTCGGCCGGGGCGATGATCCACTCCGCCTGCCCGGGTTGCAGGTCTGATTCCCCCCTCCGCCCGGGCGGGTTTTTTTCTCCGCTTCTCCTCCTTTGCCTTTACACCTTCGGCTTTCACCGGAAGCATACCAGCAGTCTCGGCACCCGCCTTTCGCAATATTTCGGTTTCTTTCTGTGAACGGATCGCAGCCGCCTATCCCATTTCAGAGAACAAAAAACGCCCGCCTTGTTTACAACCCCGGTCGGGATGATAAGCTTAATGGCATTATTTGACTGCCGGTTTTCTAAAAAATCAGGTATGTGTATCTTGAACCGCCCGAAAGGGCATTTTTAATTTGAAAGGAGATTACTATAATGATTCGAGGAAAATTCATCCGGGGCGGATTGATCCTGCTGATTCTGCTCGTGGGAACGGCTGCCTCTGCTCTGGCCGAAGAGAAGACAGCCGAGAAAAAAACCGGAACCGATGGAAAGGTGGCCGTGGTCAATGATGCGGTGATCACGCAGGAGGCGTTCGAGCAGGAGATGACCCCGGTGCTCAAGCAGATGGAGATGCAGGGTCAAGAACCGGATGAGTCCCAGATTGCGGAAATTCGCAAGAAGGTGCTGGACAACATGATCAACCGGGAGATCCTGTACCAGGCCAGTCGGAAAAAAGATTTTACCGCCGATGATAAAGCGGTGGAAGAGAAACTGGCCTCTTTTAAAGAACAGTTCCCCAATGAGGCCCAGTTCAAGGAAGCGCTTTCCAAAATGAACCTTTCCGAAGAGTTGATCAAGAAGCAGATTCGGGAGCAGATCAGCATCGAGCAGCTGGTGGAGGAAGAGGTGGTTCCGGGCATCACCGTGTCCGAAGCGGACGCAAAGGCCTATTATGAAGCCAACCCTCAGTTTTTCAAGCAGCCCGAGCAGGTAAAAGCCCGGCATATTCTGATCAAGGTGGCCCCGGATGCCGATGAAGAGAAAAAGGCCGAGGCCAGAAAAAAACTGGAGACGGTTCAGAAGAAATTGAAGGAAAACGGCGATTTCGCTGAACTGGCCAAGGAATACTCCGAAGGACCCAGCAACACCAGTGGCGGCGATTTGGGGTCTTTCGGCCGCGGACAGATGGTCAAGCCTTTTGAAGAAGCCGCATTTGCCCTGGAAGAAGGCCAGATATCCGACATCGTGGAAACCCGGTTCGGGTATCACCTGATCAAGGTGGAGGAGAAAAAACCGGAATCGACGGTCTCCTATGCGGATGCCAAAGAGCGTATCGAGGAGATGCTCAAGCGCCAGAAGGTCAGTGAAGCGGTGAATGAATATATCGAAAACCTGAAGAAGGATGCCGATATCGAGGTCTATCTCTAACACCCTCATACCCGTTCATCGGATTCCCCCATCGGAAAGGCATTCCGGTCACCAGCGGAATGCCTTTCCGGTGTTTTAGCCTCTTTCCCGCACAGCCTCTTCGAAAATGGACTTCCCAAACCAAAGGTCCTCTGTTCGATTCCGCATCTAAGCTCGTTCTGCTGTATTGAATATGGGTTCATTTATCTCCCGTAACCGATTCTCGTCGGGTTCCGGCATCTCCAATTCTCCCGCATTTCCATAAGCCCAAGAATATAAAAAGAAATTTAATTCCCTTCATCCTAGAAGAAGTTTTTAATTATTCTCTTGACATTGGAAAAGGGTCTCTGATAAATGAATGAGTATTCATTCATAAAAGATCAGGTGTCCACGCAGGTTCCAAGGAGGTCGTTATCAACAGCACAAAAGCAAAAACCGGTGAGAAGTACCGGCGGATTCTCGAAGCGGCCGTCAGCGTTTTTGCCAAAAAAGGATTCCATCAGTCGACCATTTCCCAGATCGCCCGGGAAGCGGGGGTTGCGGACGGAACGATCTATCTTTATTTCAAGAATAAAGATGACATATTGGTTCAATTTCTAAATTATAAAACGAAACAGGTCTTTTCCGGATTTCGAGAATCGGTAAATAAGGCCGACAACAGCATCGATAAACTGCGCAACCTGGTTCACCGGCATCTGGAAGAGTTTCAGCGGGATCGCAATATGGCGGTGGTCTACCAGGCCCTGGCTCACCAGAATCATAAATTGATTCAGGAGCATATACGCGAAATGTCGAAGATGTACCTGGACATCGTCGGAGAGATCGTGGAGCGGGGGCAGGAGGAGGGGACCATGCGGCGGGATCTTTATCTCGGTCTGGTCAAGCGGTTCATCCTCGGAGCGGTGGAATCGACCATCAACAACTGGGTCCGTTCCCGCCGGGAATATGACCTGGTGTCCATGGCCGATCCCCTCATCGATCTGTTCATTAGAGGCATCGGAAACCCGGAAACCAGTTCCACGGCGGCGGAACGGCCGGTCCCGTAAACATTTATTTTTATTAACACAACCAAGGAGAGAAACAATGGCACAAGTCATCGCAGATCGCAGAGATGTCGAGTTCGTTCTTCACGAACAACTGGAGGTCGGAAAACTCAGCAAACAGCCGAAATTCGCGGAGTTTACCAAAAAAACGGTGGACCTGATCATCAATGAAGCCCGGAATCTGGCGGTCAAGGAGATTCTCCCCACCCGAAAAGAAGGGGACGAACAGGGATGCCGGTTCGAAAACGGTCAGGTGAAGGTTCCCGAAAGCTTTCATCGGGTGTATGAATTGTACCGTGAAGGGGAATGGCTGGCCATGACCGAAGACCCGGAATGGGGCGGTCAGGGCATGCCCCGGTCGGTGGCGCTGGCCGCCGCCGATTACTTCAACGGCGCCAATTATGCGTTTATCATGTACCCGGGGCTGACCCACGGCGCCGGAAAACTGGTGGAAGAATTCGGCACCGAAGAGCAAAAGCGGATCTACCTGAAGAATATGTACACCGGGAAATGGACCGGCACCATGCTTTTGACCGAACCCGAAGCCGGTTCCGACGTGGGGGCGCTCACCACCACCGCGGTTCCCAACGGCGACGGCACCTATTCCATTTCCGGAAACAAGATCTTCATCTCCAGCGGGGAGCATGATCTGACCGAAAACATTATCCATCCGGTTCTGGCCCGCATCGAAGGGGCACCGGAAGGGACCAAGGGAATCTCTCTTTTCCTGGTTCCCAAATTCCGGGTCAATCCGGACGGAAGCCCGGGTGAGTTCAACGATGTGGTCTGCACCGGCATCGAGCACAAGATGGGCATCCACGGCAACGCCACCTGCTCGCTGACTCTCGGCGGCAAAGGCAACTGCATCGGCACCCTGCTGGGTGAGGAAAACAAGGGGATGCGGGCCATGTTCCTGATGATGAACGAAGCCCGGGCCCTGGTCGGGATGCAGGGGTTCAGCTGTGCCTCCGCATCCTTCATGAACGCGCTGAGCTATGCCCGGGAACGGGTCCAGGGCAAACACCTGCTCAAAATGGCCGATCCCGATGCCCGGGCGGTGCCGATCATTCAACATCCGGACATCCGCCGAATGCTCCTGAAGATGAAATGCATGGTGGAAGGGATGCGAAGTCTGCTTTACTATCACGGGTATCTGGATGACCTGAAACAGACCACCGACAGTGCCGAAGAAAAGGAAAAATACCAGGGGATCATTGAGCTTCTGACCCCTATCGTGAAAGGGTATGTCACCGACCGCGCCTTTGACATGTGCAGCGAAGGGATTCAGATTTACGGCGGATACGGCTACATCAGCGAGTATCCCCAGGAGCAGCTCCTGCGGGACTGCAAAATTACTCAGATTTACGAAGGGACCAACGGCATCCAGGCCATGGACCTTCTGGGCCGGAAGCTGGGGATGAAAAAAGGCAAGCCGGTCATGGATCTTTTGGGTGAAATGAACAAGACCCTGGCCGAGGCCAAGGCCCTTTCCGGTCTGGAGGATTTTGCCGCGGATCTTGAAAAAGCGGTCAACAAGCTGGGCGAGGTGGGTATCCATATGGGCACCACCGCCATGTCCCCGAAAGTGCTGAACGCCTTCGGCTTCGCCTATCCGTTCATGGATGTCACCGGCGATGTGGCGATGGCGTGGATGCTCCTGTGGCGGGCCACCATCGCTGCACGGAAGATGGAAAAAGCCAAAAAGAAGGATGCCGCTTTTTATGAAGGGCAGATCAAGGGGGCCGAATTCTTCATCAAGACCCTGCTTCCGATCACTTTGGGCAAAATGAATGCCATCCTGATGAACAACGGCGCCGCGGTGGAGATTTCCGAGGACGCTTTCGGCGGAAAATAAGAAATCGAGCATTTCAACTACCGCCCTTTCGGAATAAAGGGCGGTAGCAAATCTATCCGGTGAAAAAAAGGGGCGGCACACGGCAACATGGCCGCCCTTATTTTTTTATGGCCGCCGCTGAAGTGCCTCGGCCCGCAAATCCTTCCTTAGAATTTTCCCTACGTTGGTCTTGGGCAGTTCATCCCGGAATTCGATCTCCGTGGGCCATTTGTATTTGGCCAACCGGTCTTTGCAAAATTCCAGCAGCTCTTCCTGGGTGGCGGTTTCTCCTTCTTTGAGCACTACGAACACCTTGACCGCCTCGCCCCGGTGAGGGTGGGGAATGCCCACCGAACAGGCTTCCTGGACTTTGGGGTGTTCAAAAAAGACCTCGTCGATGTCCCTCGGGTAGACATTGAATCCGCCGGAGATGATCAGGTCTTTTTTTCGATCGACAATATAAAAGAACCCGTCCTCATCCATTTTGGCGATGTCGCCGGTGTGCAGCCATCCGTCCTCGGTGAGCACCGCCGCGGTTTCATCGGCCATGTTGAGATAGCCTTTCATCACCTGGGGACCCCGGATCAGAAGTTCTCCGGCCTTACCCACCGGCAGATCGGTTTTTCCGTCCTCCAGGCTTACGATGCGGCACTCGGTGTCCGGAATGGGAAAGCCGATGCTGCCGACCTTTCGCTTCTCTCTGGAGACCGGATTGATATGGGTCACCGGGGTGGTTTCGGTAAGGCCGTATCCCTCCACGATGACCGCGCCGGTTTTGTTTTCGAAATCCCGAATGACCTCTACCGGCAGGGGCGCGCTGCCGGAAAAGCATCCCTTGATGGAGGTCAGATCCGCCGAATCGATTTTGGGATGATTGAGCATGCCGATATACATGGTCGGCACCAGCGGAGCGAATGAAGGTTTGTATTTGGAGATCGCCTCGATCAGCTGTTCGGGCTGGGGTTTGGGCACCAGCACATTTCCCCATCCCATGAAAACGGCGAAGTTCATGGATGTGGACAGACCGAACACGTGAAAGAAGGGCAGGGCGCCCAGCATGATCTCTTCTCCCATGCCGAATTTGGGGAACCAGGCGGAAATCTGCTGCACCTGCCGGCTCAGGTTGGCATGGGTCAGCATGACCCCCTTGGAAACCCCGGTGGTTCCGCCGGTGTACTGGTACATGGCCACATCCTCGAAGTTCGAATCCACTGTGGGCGGGTTCGGGGGGTATTTGGACAGAATCTGTTTCCATCGATACAGGTCCGGCGCCGATTTTACGTCTGCGGCCAGTTTTTTCTTTTTAGCCACCAGTGGAAACAGAAGGTTCTTGGGAAAGGGGAGATAATCCCCGATCGAGGTGTAGACAATCTGTCGAATCCCGGTTTCGGGTCGAAGGTCGATCATGCGATTGCCCAACAGATCCAAGGTGATGAGCACCTTGGATCCGGAGTCGTTGAACTGGTGCTCGAGCTCCCGGTCGGAATAGAGGGGGTTGTTCATGACCACGATGCCGCCGATCTTCAGGGCAGCGAAATAGCTGACCACGCAGGGGATGAGGTTGGGCAAAAGGATGGCCACCCGATCTCCCTTGCCGACTCCGAAATCGGCAAGGCATGCGGCGAAACGGTCCACCATCTCCTTCAGCTTCCCAAAGGAAACGGTATATCCTTGAAAAGACAGGGCCATCCGGTCCGGGTATTTTTCCGCAGATTGATCCAGGAAGCGGGTGATACAGGTCCGGTCGTATTCCAGTTTTTCCGTTACATAGTCATCATAGTGAACAAGCCACGGTTTCACCCCATACGGGTTTTCATCGGTCACAGGAAATCTCCTTTTCGGTAATTGTTCTTCATTATATAAATTTGCCTTTCATTTCCGGTGTTTTTGAAAAAGCCTTGACAATCCCCACAGGTTCATTTATAGAAAATCAGACTTTGACTGAGCGCTCGTTCAAGTCTCTCTGTTACGGCTTTATGCCCTGGATGATTGTCGCCACAAATGAAACGATGAGTAAGGGGATGTGCCCTCGGCCGACATCGGTGCCTCAAACGCACACTGAAGTATAAACCAAAAGGCTCGGTTTGAATAGATAAATCATACGCTTGTAGAAAAAAGTCTGTGGGTCGCAGGGCTTTTCGGCTGCATGAATGAAAATTCATTATTTCTGTACGCGGTCCAAGAGCATCAAACATACGGAAAAAAACCGGTTGATAACCCCGAAGTTACTAAATCAAAAATAAAAATCAAACAATTTTTTTCCCTTGACAGGGGGAAAAATTCTCTGCTATGTCAGAATAAAAATGAATGAATACTCATTCATTACACATTAACTTGCATATCATCAATGAAAGGAGAAGTGAAGTAAAAAATGGAAACTGCTCTAATCTCTCCTGCCAATGCAACCGTGTTCGGAATTCCCACGGTCATTTTTTCGGTGCTGATTCCGGTTGTCGGAGTGGCTCTGTTCACCTATATCGTGGCTCAGCGGTCAGCTCCGCTGGTTCTGGCCAACCCCGATTACCGCTTCGACAGGATACCGCAGCGGCTCTGGGCGGTTTTGAAGCTGTGGCTCGGCCAGCTGAAACAGCCACGGTATCGGGTCGGCGGTGTACTCCATATCATGCTGTTTGCAGGCTTCATTATTCTGTCGATTCGGTCTCTGTCGCTGGTCTTTTTGGGGGTTACCGAAGACTTCGTGGCGCCGGGCTTCGGCGGCGGTTTCGGCCGTTTTTACAATGTCATCAAGGACTACGCTGTGACCATGGTCTTTGTCGCAGCCGTGATTGCGGCGGTTCGAAGGGGCTTTTTCAAGCCGGATCGGTACAAGGTTCCTCCCCACTATGGAAAGGACCACACACCGGAGGCGATCTTCATCCTGGGGATGATCTGCGCTCTGCTGATCACCGAGAGTCTTTATGAGGCCAGCGCCATGTCGGCCAATCAACAGCTGGGGCTTCACGCCGAACTGATCGCCCCCTTGAGCCTGGCCTGGTTTTTCAAAATCATTCTGGCCAATGTATCGATCGAGACGCTTCAGGGGATTCATCTGGCCGCCTACTATCTCCATGACATTATCTTCTTTTCCTTTCTCTGCATACTGCCCCTGGGCAAGCATTTCCACGTCATCACCTCTTTGTTCAATGTCTATTTTCTCAAATTGGACAAGGGCAGCGTCAAACCGGTCAAATGGGGGGTGCCGGAGGAAAAACTGCTCGATCTGGAATCTTTCGGCACCAAGAATTTCGAGGATTTCACATGGAAGCACATTCTCGATTTCTATTCCTGCGCCGACTGCGGGCGGTGTTCGGACCAGTGCCCGGCCAACGCCGTGGGCCGGCCTCTGTCGCCCCGGTTCATCTCCATCAAGGCCCGGGACTACTGCTTCGACAAGTATCCGCTGCGGGGCGGTTTCAAAAAAGGGGAACCGCTGATCGGTTCCATCTACAGCGAGGACGAGATCTGGTCCTGCACCACCTGCGGGGCCTGTGAGGAGGAATGTCCCCTGATGATCGAGTACATCGACAAAATGGTCGATCTTCGCCGGGGAATGGTGGATGAAGGGAACGTCCCCCAATCGGTTCAAAAACCGCTTCAAGCCCTGGAAAAACGGGGCAATCCCTACGGCAAGATGGAAAAAAAACGCGCCGATTGGGCCAAAGAAAAGGAATTCAAGGCCGAGTGCCCGGTGAAGGTGCTCGAAAAAGGGGGGACCGCCGATACCCTCTATTTTGTGGACAGCGTCACCTCCTATGACGACAATATTCAGAAGTTGGGCCGGGCCGCGGCGCGAGTGCTCACGGCGGCGGGTGTGGATTTCGGCATACTGGGCAAAGGGGAAAAGGACAGCGGCCACGAGGTGCGGCGGTTCGGCGAGGAAATGCTGTTTCAGGAGCTTCGGGACCACAACACCGAAATGATCGCCGAATCCGGTGCCAAAAAAATCGTCACCGCCGATCCCCACGCCTACAATGCTTTCAAAAAGGACTACAACGGGCTGCCGCCGGTGGAGCATATCAGTCAACTCATCGCTCAGGCCCTCGATTCGGGCAAGATCCGGCTTAAATCCATCGAAAACGCCGACGCGGTCTATACCTATCATGATCCCTGCTATCTGGGCCGTCATAACGGTCTCTACGATATTCCGCGGGACGTACTGGATCAGATACCGGGGATCAAACGGGTCGAGATGGATAAATGTCGGGACCGCTCCTTCTGCTGCGGGGGCGGCGGACTGTATCTCTTTTATGAACCCATCGAGGATAAACGGATGGGCCAGCTTCGAGTCCAGATGGCCAAGGAGGCCGGCGCCAACGTCATCGTCACCGCCTGCCCCTTCTGCATGGTCAACATCGAAGACGCCATCAAGACCAGCGGTCTGGAAGGGGAGATGACGGTGGTGGATCTCGTGGAACTGGTCGATCAGCATCTGATTGCGGCTTGATACAAGCCGCTGGCGTGAACCTTTAATTTAAGATTTTAAACTATCCGGGAGGAATCATATGGAAATTTTAGTATGTGTTAAACGAGTGCCGGATGCCTCTGAAAATGAAATCGAGGTCAACAGCAAGGGTACCGATATCGATCGGGATGATCTGGTCTATTCGGTCAATGAATGGGACAATTACGCGGTGGAGGAAGCCATCCAGATCCGCGACAAGGTCGGCGGAACGGTGACGGTCATCACCGTGGGAGATGAAGACGCCGAAGAGGTGCTGCGCCGGGAAATGGCCATGGGCGCCGACAAGGGCATTCTGATTTCGGACGAGGCCTTTGAAGGGGCCGATGGCCGAGGGGTCGCCGCGATTCTAAAGGCCGAAATCGAAAAAGGAAATTATGATCTGATCCTGACCGGGGCCCAGGCCGACGACGGCGCCGGGCAGGTGGGCGGCATGCTGGCCGCCATGCTGGATGTGCCCTATGCCTCTCTGGTCAATTACCTGGAAGTCATCGACGATAAAAAGATCAAGGCCGGGCGCGAGATCGCCGGCGGCAACCAGGAGATGAACGAAATCGAGCTGCCCTGCGTGCTCTCCATTCAGACCGGCATCAACGAACCCCGGTATGTCGGCATCCGCGGCATACGAAAGGTGGCCTCGCTGGACATTCCGGTCCGCACCGCCGGGGATTTGGGGCTCGATGCATCGACCGTGGCTTCCAAAGTGAACCGGGTCGACTATTTTGTTCCGGAACCGGGTGAAGGCGCCGAAATGCTGGAAGGCAGCACCGAGGAGGTCATTGAAAAGCTGGTTGAAATTCTCAAAGCCAAAGGAGGTATCAAGTAATGAGCCGACAGGTTTTTGCATATATTCTGCACAAAGAGGGGACCCCGGACGATACGGCCCTTGAGCTGATCACCGCCGCCAAAAAGATGGATCCTGATGCCTCGGTCATCGCCGTGGTCACCGGTTCCGGAGACAATCTGAACACCGTCTGCAACGAAATGACCGCCTCTTATTCAGAGGTCTGGAAAGTGGATCATGCGGATCTGGCCTATCCCAACGCCGAACTGGTTCGAAAGGCGCTGGTCGGAATTCTGCCCAAGGATGCGGTGGTGCTGGTTCCCCATGAGCACTTCGGTCTTGACCTTTCGCCGGGCCTTTCCGTAAAGTTGGACGCTCCCTATCTTCCCGATGTGATCGATTTTGAGGGCCTGGAGGGCGATACCCTGAAGGTGATTCGTCAAGAATTCAGCGGCATGGTCAGCACCCATGTCCATGCCGATATTTCCGGCGGCGTGGTGATTACCCCTCGTCCCGGATCATTTCAGCCCGACGAAAGCAAATCCGCGGGCGGTCAGGTGACCGACAAGTCCGGGGAGATCGGAGATCTGACCTCCACCCGGCGGTATCTGGAGATCGTCGAGGCCGAAGTGGGCGAGGTCGATATCACCAAATCGGATGTTCTGGTTTCGGTGGGCCGGGGCATCGAAGACCAGGACAACCTCGAGATCATCGAAGAGCTGGCCGAAGCCATGGGCGCGGATATTTCCTGTTCCCGGCCCATCGTGGATGCCAAATGGCTGGAAAAATCCCGACAGGTGGGAACCTCCGGGCAGACCGTCAAACCCAAGGTCTACATGGCATTAGGCATCAGCGGCTCTTTTCAGCACATGGGCGGCATCAAAGGGTCTCCCTTTATCGTGGCGGTCAACAAGAATCCCAAGGCGCCCATCTTTCAGGTTGCGGATGTGGGCGTGGTCGCCGATATCCTTGAGTTCGTTCCCGAATTGACAGAAGGCATCGCCGAAGAAAAATAGGTTCGCCTTTTTAAAAAGACCGGTCGCTTTCTCTAATGAAGACGGCCGGTTTTTTTTATCCTTTTCGCCCTTCTTCGGGTCTTGTCTTGACCCCGGCCCATTAATTTGTCATATACCATCTTTGATGTCCGCATGGCTTGAAAGACGCTTCGATTCGAATTTTTCAAATGAAATAAACATTTTAATCAAATCTATCGCGGCGGACCGATATGCTTTCCCGGGAATGCAGGACAATGGAAATCCGCGGATAATGCGCATCCATTGATAGTTCAAAATTGATGTTTCAAAAATGACACACGGCCGGCGTACCGGCGGCGGGGTAGGGGAAATGAGGGACGAAAAGGATTCTTCCCCCAATGGAAAAGACATTGCTTCGAGCGATGAACAAGCGGTTCTCGACTTTTTTCTATCTTTGTTCATCACTCAACTCGGTTTTTCAGAAGAAGAAGATCCCCCCAGATCCGAGATCCGGTGCCTGGACCCTGAAGCCCCGGGAACGGACCATACCTATGAGTTGCGGGTCCAGGAAAAAAAATTCAAAACCCGGCGGATGGCCTTGGGCCCGCTGGGAGAAAACAGCGGAAGCAAGAGTAAGTGCTATAAGGTCACCTATGACGACATCCTGGTGGTGAAGATTCCGCCGACCCCCCTCATCGATTTTGATGAATATGTCCACTGCATCCATGCCGAACGGCGAATCGCCGATCGGCTCATGCCGGATATCGAATGCATCGCCCCGTCCATTTCCGCCCTGCTGAGAAAAATACCCCGTTTTGCGGGTGCATCCAAGTATTCGCCGGAAATCATCGAAAAACGATTGACCGCGATGTTGAAAAAATCGCCCTGGTTGCAGGAATACCTGAAAATGGGGGATGCTTTCGTCTTTTTCATGAACCTTTCCAAGCATTCCTTTCTAGGGCATGTGGTCAGCAAAATTCACAACATCCCGGCCAGAATCCATGAGGAAATTTTCAGCCAGTTCGATATCCTCTGGAATCTGATGGCATTCGAGGGGGTTTACGGAACCGAGCATTCTGCCATTTTCTTCAATATAAATGAAATATATACCGATTACGAAGAGAAGGTGAACGCCCTGATCCGCGAAAGCGGCGGAAACATGTCGGCCTATATCTATAAGCGAAAGGAATGGTTTCTTCTTTACCTGTCCGAAAAGAAGATCAACACCCTGGAGGGCAATCTTCCTCGGTCCTTCTATAAAGGGCTTCAGGACCTGTTCCATACCATTTCCCGGGAAAAAAGTTCTGAAATCGGAGAATACCGGACCATGATCCGGGAGTACGTCCAGGACAAAATGTTCAAACAGAACAAAATTCGATTCAAGCAGATGGTCATCGAAATCCTGGAACTCCTCTATTGGCTGCGAAAAAAGGGGGTGGCGGTTCGGGACCTGAAACCGGACAACATCTTCGTGGTGGGGGATGCTTTTTTGCAATATTCGGGTGATTTTTCCCTCGGCCTTATCGACTTTGAAACGGCCGTGATCTACGATGTGGGCACAAATGGGAAGATCAAGCAACCCCTGATGGCGGGGACCCCGTCTTACGCGACACCTTCCCACATGGTGACGAACCGTCTTCTGGTCGAAACCCTCAAGGACCTTCCCCGGGTGCTGACCCTTCAAGACTGGCATGCGGCCATGGCCATGATTTACCATGTGATCACCGGAGAACGTCTGTTTGAAAGATCCCGTCGGTGGGTATCCGAAACCTGGCGACGGGTGAGGAATGCGCACGCGAAGAAGACCTCCCCGGCCGAGGCCTTTAAACAGGTCAGCCGTTTCTTCTGGCAAAGCGCCGCCGCGGAGTTCAAAGAAAAGGTCGATGCACGAAAGCCGACCTTGAAAGCCATCGAGATCGCCCTGACCGGCAAAATTCGGGAAATGTTGATGGAGGAGGTGTTTCGGGAAAAAAAGAATATCGAAGAGAAAATTCGGCGACTGATTGCCGGTCAGGAGCTGTTCAAAAGCCCGAAATCCCATGAAGACCTCATCCGCTCTACGGGCAGGACTATACAGAGGTGCCGCCGGAACTGGGAGAACGGGGTCGATGTGCCGGATGCGCCGTCTCAGATTCGATCGGGCATCATTCAGCTGCTCAAGAAGCTGGAAGCCCTCAAGGCGGAATCGGAGCATCGTTCCGGCATCATCCGATTGCTGGAAAAAGAGATGCCGATCATCACCGCCTGTGATCTGTTGATTTTCATGTTCAACGTGGTGGTGCACAGCATGTATCGGGAGGAATGGGGGCGTCTGTACGACGGGCGATCCCAATCCGGGGGAGGACCCGGCCGGCGTTATGCGGAGGCGGAATCCGAAGAGACCCTCTCATATGAAGGAACGGTCAGTCATGAAGAAACCCTCTCCTATGAAAAAACCCTCTCTTACGACAACACCATCGGCCCGGAGGAGACCCTCTAGCGCCGAAAGATATTGCTGGATAAATTTATAAATCATGGATTCGTCAAATCCGCTTTATTCGAAGCGGATTCGAGTCCTTCAGGTGGAAAGGAAAGACCGATTTATGGAAAAACAGGATAAGATGGCCGATATCACGCCGATTCGGCTGGGAATGAACAGCAAATTCCGGTTCAAATGCCACAAAGGGGTGGAATGTTTTACCAAATGTTGCAGAGGGATCAATATCATTCTGACCCCTTACGATATCATTCGGCTCAAGAATCGTCTGGGATTAAGCTCCGAAGAGTTTCTGGCGATCTATACCGAGCCACGGTTGATGGAAAAGACCGATTTGCCGGTGGTCACGCTTCGGCTTCTGGATGATGAAGAGGAATCCTGTCCCTTTGTTCGGGAAGACGGATGCATCATCTATGAAGACAGACCCACTACCTGCCGCTATTATCCCGTGGGGGTCGCTACCTTGGCCCATAAGGAAGGGGCCGACGACGAGGGCTTTTTCTTTTTTGTAAATGAACCCCATTGCCGAGGGTTTGAAGAGGATGCCGAGTGGACCGTTCGGGACTGGCGGAAGGATCAGGGGGTCGACATTCATGATGAAATCAATCAGGAGTGGACCGACCTGGTGGTGCGGAAACGGTCATTTCCTCAGAACATCAAATTGACCGATAAGAGCAAAGAGTTCTTTTTCATGGCGAGCTACAATGTTGATAAATTTCGAAGGTTCGTGTTTGAAAGCTCCTTTCTGACACGCTACCAGGTGCCGCCCGAGACAGTGGCACAGATCAAGACCGATGATATCGCGCTGCTTAAGTTCGGCCTCGAGTGGCTCAAGGGTTTATTGTTCAATTATGAAAATTTTGAAGTGAACGTGGAAAAACAGACAGTTGCCGCGAAGGAAAACCATCTGTAACATCTGCTGCTACTGCCCCGTGACCTCCATACGATCCGTCCCCCCTTCTCGATCGTGAGAAGGGGGGAACCGTTCCCGTCAATAGACTCCCGAATAGCAGTATGTTTCGTGAAGCTTCGAATCCGCCAGGCGGGAATCGATATCCACGCCGAAGGCATCGGCGATCGGTTTGAGGAGCTCCGGGGATTCGGTCCGTACCTTTCGAGCCGCATTCAGAACGATATCCATGGCGTTCCGGGTCAGCTTTCCCAGGGGCTGCCTGCAGGGGCCGGCCGGCATTCCCAGGATACCCATGAGCGCCTTGACGGCAAGAGGGTTCCGGGCCCGAAATACGACCTCGCCGTAAGGGGTGGTTTCGGTGCTCTTGACCGTTACCAGGTTGAACAGCGGATCGAGACGGTTCTTCAGGTCCCGGGCCGCATCCGTTTCCCCCTGGGCCAGATGGCGGACCATGGCGGAAACCGCCTTGGGGACGATGTTCGAGGCCACCGAAATAACGCCGGCGGCGCCGATGTCGGGATTGGTCATCATATCGTAGGTGATGCCGTCGTCTCCGGACAGGAGGGTGAATTCCGGGCCGCAGCATTCACGGGTGCGCTTCATATTCTCCAGGTTTCCGGTGGCCTCCTTGACTGTGGAGACATTCCGATAGGTTTTATGGAGTAGGGCCAGGTCTTCGGGAAGCAGCTGGGTTCCGGTTCGACCGGGGATGACATAAGGGATCATTTCAATCTCGGGAAAGGCTTTGGCCACCGGCTCAACGTATTCCTTCCGAATTTCCAGGGAGCTGGGGCCGTTGTAATAGGGATCCACCAGAAGGACGGCTTCGGCACCTACTGTTGCGGCATGCTCGGTACCCGCGAGCGCCTCCTGAGTGTTGTTGCTTCCGGTGCCGGCGATGAGGGTGCATTTGCCCGCTCTGCTTTGGGCGACCCTTTCGATGACGGCGTTGTGCTCTTCCCAGGTCAGCACCGGGCTTTCTCCGGTGGTGCCGACCGCCAGGATGCCGGTGATGCCGTTGGCGATCTGAAAATTCACCAGGGCGTCGATGCCGTCGTAATCCACGGCGTCGCCCCGAAAAGGGGTGATCAGAGCAGTAAAAGTACCTGAAATCATAATGCTTCTCCTCTTTTTGAGACAATGGTGTTGAAAAGCGGGTCGAACCCGGCCTCAGCGGATTTGGAAAAAGTTTTTTGCGGGGGCAAAAAGAATATTATTTATAAATGAGAATTTGGAATGCTGTCAAGGAACTTATGCAGGGTTTTTCCCGAAGGGCCGTTTTTCCTTGACAAGGCGGGATCGGATGCCATAATAGCCTCAAAAAATTACAAAAAAGAGGGATATATATCATGAATGAAACTCAGACGAATAAACCGAAAGATGTGGAAGAATATATTGCCAAACACCGGTCCTATGTGACTTCCAATCCCGATTGCGGCACAAGCCATTACAATCTGGCGGTGGGCCTGATCGCGAAGGGAGAATATGACGAGGCTGAAGAAGCCCTCTTCAAAGCGGTGGAATGCAGCCCCGGCCTGGCTGAAGCGTTCGTTCAACTGGGCGGGCTCTGTCTGCGACGCGGGGATGTGGACGGATGTCTCGAATACAACAAGAAGGCGGTGAAAGCCAAACCCGGATTTTCCGAGGGATGGGGCAACATCGGATTCGTCCACCTTCAAAGGGGTGAAGTGGATGAGGCCATTAAGGCGCTTCAAAAAGCCACCACATTCAATTTTCGCTTTATCCAGGCCTTTGCCACCCTGGCCAATGCCTATTTGATGAAGGGGATGGTGGATGAAAGCATTGAAAACAGCCTCAAAGCCATCGAGTTGGCGCCGGAGTTCGCCGTGGCCCACAACAACCTGGCCATCGCCTACCTGGAAAAAGGAGACTACGCCAAAGCTGCGGAGCATTGCGATAAGGCGGTTCAGTACGGCTATGAAGTGGCGCCCGAGATCAGAAAAGAGGTCGAGGAACACCGGCCGAAGTGATGCGCATGGAAAGCCTCGGCTTCCGCCGTTTTTGGTTGAATCGAAATTGAAAAGCACGTTACGGGGAGGTGATCCGCCCTTAAGGGTGAAGAAAACCTCGTAAGGT
>JBKHDE010000001.1:0-87129 GCA_046541495.1 Desulfococcaceae bacterium | reverse complement strand
AAGCACGTTACGGGGAGGTGATCCGCCCTTAAGGGTGAAGAAAACCTCGTAAGGTGCTTTTCTGTTGACATGAACGGCGATTCGCTTTATAAAATCGCCTTTAAATGAATTTTGGGACGTGCAAGCCGAGGGCAATTGCTCACATCAAGTTTAAATGAACGGTTCTTTATTAATTGAAATCGAGAGGAGGTGACCCCGAAAGCCCCGTTTTGTAGAAGGATAATTTCTCACTATGGTCAGGATGGTAACTTATTTCAAACGAACATGGAGGTAAGATAATGGCGAAACATAAAACCCCTTTGTTGGATCAGCTCGAGACCGGTCCTTGGCCGAGTTTTGTGTCTGACCTGAAGCAGCAAGCGGAAGTGAGGGCGAAGAATACGGAGAATATTGAATTTCAGATTCCCGAGGATGTGGTCGAAGATCTGATGGGGGTGTTGGAATTATCCTTTAGCGACGGAACCACCCACTGGAAACATGGCGGCATCGTCGGTGTTTTCGGGTACGGCGGCGGGGTTATCGGCCGTTACTGCGACCAACCGCAGGCATTTCCCGGTGTGGCCCATTTTCACACCATGCGGGTGGCTCAACCGGGCGGCAAGTTCTATAAGGCCGATTACTTGAGAAAACTCTGCGATCTGTGGGATTTCCGGGGCAGCGGCATCACCAACATGCACGGCTCCACCGGCGACATCATCTTCCTGGGCACTACCACTCCCCAGCTCGAAGAGATTTTCTATGAGCTGACCCACAACCTGAATCAGGATCTGGGCGGTTCGGGCTCCAACCTGCGGACCCCTGCCGACTGTATCGGCCAGGCCCGTTGTGAGTATTCCTGTTACGACACCCAGGCGCTTTGCTATGATTTGACCCAGGAATACCAAGACGAACTTCACCGTCCGGCCTTCCCCTATAAATTCAAATTCAAGTTCGACGGCTGTCCCAACGGCTGCGTCGCCTCCATCGCCCGGGCCGACATGTCCTTCATCGGCACCTGGAAAGACGATATCAAGATCGACCAGGAAGCCGTGGCCGGTTATGTGGGCGGCGAGTTCGCACCCAATGCCGGCGCCCATGCGGGTCGTGATTGGGGCCCCTTCGATATCGAAAAAGAGGTCGTCAAGCTCTGCCCCACCAAGTGCATGAAATATGAAGACAGCAAACTCGAGATCAACAACCGGGAGTGCGTCCGCTGCATGCACTGCATCAATGTCATGCCGCGCGCCCTGAGAATCGGCGACGAGCGCGGCTGCTCCATCCTGGTCGGCGCCAAGGCTCCGATCCTGGACGGCGCACAGATGGGCAGCTTGCTGGTTCCCTTCATCTCGACCGAAGAGCCCTACGACGAGATCAAAGAGGTCATCGAAAAGGTGTGGGATTGGTGGATGGAAGAAGGCAAGAACCGCGAGCGGCTCGGCGAACTGATCAAGCGCCAGGGCTTCCAGAAGCTGCTTGAGATGACCGAGATCGCGCCCGATCCGCGGCACGTCAAGGAGCCGAGAACCAACCCCTACATCTTCTGGAAAGAAGAAGAGGTCGAAGGCGGTTTTGATCGGGATATCGAAGAATACAGAAAACACCATCAGAGATAAGGAGGAGAAAACACCATGGCATTTATATCTTCTGGTTACGACCCGAAAGAGCCGATGAAAAATCGGATCACCGACATCGGTCCTAAAAAATACGATCAGTTTTATCCTCCATATATCGCCAACAACAAGGGGAAATGGCTGTACCACGAAATCCTCGAGCCCGGCGTTCTGGTTCATGTTTCCGAAACCGGCGACGAAGTCTACACCGTCCGCTGCGGGGGTGTTCGGCTGATGTCCACCACCATGATCCGCGAGATCTGTGAAATCGCCGAAAAGCACTGCGACGGCTATCTTCGGTTCACCACCCGGAACAACATCGAGTTCATGGTCGACGACAAGTCCAAGGTCGATGCCCTCAAGAAAGATCTCGAGAGCCGTAAGTTCGCCGCCGGAAGCATGAAATTTCCCATCGGCGGCACCGGCGCCGGCATCACCAATATCGTCCACACCCAGGGCTGGATCCACTGCCATACCCCGGCCACCGACGCCTCCGGTACCGTGAAGGCGACCATGGACGAGGTCTTCGACGATTTCAAGAACATGCGGCTTCCGGCTCCGCTGCGGATTTCCATGGCCTGTTGCCTCAACATGTGCGGTGCGGTTCACTGTTCCGACATCGCCATTCTCGGATATCACCGCAAACCGCCGATGCTGGATCATGAATGGCTGGATAAGGTCTGCGAAATTCCTCTGGCCATCGCTTCCTGCCCCACCGGCGCCATCAAGCCTGCCAAGGTTGAGCTCAAGGACGGCAAAGAGGTCAAGAGCGTCGCGGTCAAGGAAGAACGCTGCATGTTCTGCGGAAACTGCTATACCATGTGCCCCTCCATGCCGCTGTCGGATAAAGAAGGCGACGGGATCGTGCTCATGGCCGGCGGCAAGGTTTCCAACCGGATCAGCACCCCCAAGTTCTCCAAAGTGGTCGTGGCCTTCCTGCCCAATGAAATGCCGAGATGGCCCCAGATGACCGAGACCATCAAGCACATGGTCGAAGCCTACGCCAAGGATGCCAATAAATACGAACGGCTCGGCGAATGGGCCGAACGGATCGGGTGGGAACGATTCTTTGAGAAGTGCGAACTCGATTTTACGCATCACCTGATTGATGACTTCCGTGACCCGGCCTACTACACCTGGCGTCAGTCGACCCAGTTCAAATTCTAATTTTTGCGTCACCTAAATGCGTTCAGGGGATGCGGCATTCGTCGCGTCCCCTGAATGTTCGGAAAAGAGGTTAAAATGGAATACGAAGAGGCAAAAGAAAAGATCGTCACCGAGCTTCAAAAGAAACAAAAATCCAAATCCAAATTCTACTTCAACGATCTGTCCAAGATCCTGGATGAGAAGCCGAGAGCCGCCAAGAAACTGATCAATCAGATGGTCAATGACGGGGTGCTGGTCTACTGGTCCAGCGGCAGCACCACCATGTACGGGTTGCCCGGCACCGGCAAACAGGCGGCCGCCGAGCATGAAGAAGGTGAAGAATAAACAGACCCCTTTTTTGGGGTGAGCCCGAATCCGTATTAAGCGCTTCAAGAAATCCCATGCACCCTCAAACCGTCCAGCTGCCGAGAATTTTCATGGCCGGTTTGCGCGGGGGTTCCGGGAAGACCATCATGTCCATCGGGCTCATCAGAGCCTGGCGAAAATCCGGCAGACCCGTCTCTCCTTTCAAAAAAGGCCCGGATTATATCGACGCGGGCTGGCTTGCCCTGGCGGCGGGTCGGCCCTGCTACAACCTCGATACCTTTCTGGTCGATAAACCTCGCGTTCTGCAATCTTTTCTGAGCCACACCCGACCTGAAGATATCGCCGTCATCGAAGGGAACCGAGGGCTGTACGACGGCATCGATCCCGAGGGATCCACCAGCAGCGCGGAGGTGGCCAAACTCTTGTCCGCCCCGGTGATCCTCTGTGTCGATTGCACCAAAACCACCCGTACCATGGCCGCGGTGATCTCCGGATGTATCCATTTCGATTCCCGGGTGCGGATCAGCGGCGTGATTCTCAACCGGATCGCCGGTTCCCGCCACGAAAAAATCCTTCGAGAAAGCATCGAGTCCCACTGCGGCATTCCGGTGGTGGGGGCGGTACCCAAACTGGACCGGCAGCAATTTCCGGAGCGTCACATGGGCTTGGTACCCACCCCGGAGCACGCTTTGTCCCAGGCCGCCGTGGATGCCGCTGCGGAAATGGCTTTAAACTATCTTGATCTGGACAGCCTGGCCGATATCGCCCTGAACGCCGGCCCGATTTCCTGGACCCTCCCGGAGGTTCTCGAAAATTCCGCGGTTTCCATTAACAGGGGCACCGCCGGCCATTCGGTGTCCAATGGAAAACCGCGCATCGGAATCCTTCGGGATTCCGCATTCCAATTCTACTATCCCGACAATATCGAAGCCCTGATTCGCGCCGGCGCGGAACCGGTTTTTATCAATGCCTGCAAGGATGCCACGCTTCCTCCGGTGGACGGGCTGTATATCGGCGGAGGGTTTCCTGAAACCCATGCCCGGGCGCTCTGCCGGAATCTCGGTTTTATTCGGGATCTGAAAGCGGCCGCGGAAGCCGGTCTTCCCATTTATGCCGAATGCGGAGGATTGATGTACCTGGGGGAGTCTCTGGTGGTCGGCGGAACCACTTACCCCATGGCCGGGGTTTTGCCGATCGTCTTCGGATTGTGCGATCGGCCTCAGGGGCTCGGGTACACCCTCCTGAAGGTGGACGGGGCGAACCCCTACTTTCCGGTGGGAACCGAAATTCGGGGCCATGAATTTCGCTATTCGAAGGTATTGGAATGGCGGGGCCGGGCCGATGATATGGTTTTGAGAATGCGCCGGGGGATCGGGTTCATAGACCGGCGCGACGGCATTACTTACAAAAATGTTTTCGCCACCTACACCCACATCCACGCCCTGGGGATGCCGACCTGGGCCGAATCCATGGTCGCCAATGCGGCGGCACACCGCAAGCGCTCTTCCTCATAGCCGTTCATCGCTTTTTCTGCTGAATTCTCTTTTTCTGAGTCCATCCGGCATACAGGGCCTGTGGGCAGACGCCCGGGAATTGTTTTAATCTGCAAAGGGATTGAGTTCACGGTGGAATACGACTCCGGCCCAGTCTTTTTCCGTCTCTTCCCACACCGGTTTCCATTCGTGACCACCGAACATCTCTTTTAAATCCGAAATTTCATCCGCCTTGATGCCCGAGATGACCACGCCGCTGGATCGACGGGCCAGTCGTTGCAGGTCGGGGAGGATCCGGATCAGGGTGGGCATGCGCAAATTGGCCAAGATCAGATCGACCTTCTCATCAATCGATCCGATCGGTGTATCTTTAATGATGAACCGGTCCTGAATTCCGTTGAGTCGGGCGTTTTCCCGGGCTTCGCTGAGTGCGCAGGCGTCGATGTCCAACCCGAGTGCTCGGTTGATGCCCAAGGCGACGGCGGCAATGCCCAGAACCCCGGACCCGGTGCCGATATCCAGTGCAAAGGTTCCGCCGGTGCGATTCGGATCAATCCATTTCAGAGCCTGTTCAATGCCCTGCAGGGCCATGCGCGTGGTCGGGTGGTTACCGGTGCCGAAGGAGGCGCCGTGCCGAAGTTGAATCACCACATCCCCTTCTTTCGGAAGAAAGGCGGCCTCCGGGGGTTTCAAAACGATTCGGGGGGAAACGCGCACGGGTCGATCGAAAGATTTTTCGATGACGGTTCGGCCGTACTGATCCCGGTAGGCCAGCAATCCGTCCATCACCAGTGATTTCAATAAGTGTTTGGCTTCCGAGCGGGAAAGGCGATGGGCTGTGGCGATGAATTTTTCCAGCGCATGGGGGGTCAGGCTTTCCCACCGGGTTTCCACGTGCGCCAGAATCTGCTCTCGAATGGTTCCGGTATCCGTTTCACCCAAAGCGGAAGGATTCGATGAACGATCTGTTTTCAAGACTTTATCTGAACATTCGAATGTAATTCGCAAACAGGCGGGGATGAACCCGTGAAAAACGGTCGAAATCGGCGGTGATTTCCATGCCCGGTATGAGGGCCCGAACCACCGGCAGCGAAAGATCCCGGCGGGTGAGATCGACATACAGCGGCCGGTATCCGTTGGCGACCAGAAGTTGCTCCAGCAGCGCCAGGTCGGTTTCGGGGCTGCCGGTGGTGAAATCAGGGAGTTTTTCAAAAGGCACCCGAAGCAGCCCGGTCAGCCCGGAGGAGGAGGGCGGCCCGCCCGGAAACGGGTAGGGGGTTTCGGTCATGGCTGAGATCAGGGCCCGGCCCGCATTGAGATGAGCCCCTGTTCCCCGAATGATGTCTCCGGCTGCGTCCATGACAAAGCACTTGCAGCAGGGGATCCCCAGGGGAGAAGTAAGATCCTGGAACTGAACACGGATGCCGTTTTCTAGATAATTCAACAGAAGGGTGGCCAGGCGGGGATCGGTGGTCTCCAGATCAAAACAGCGGTCCGGTGCAAAAGGGGTGACCCCTTCACAATGCCGCTCGATGATCTCCAGCAGAGCATTGACCTTGGCCTGGGCCATGGTGTTGCCGGAAGCCAGGCCGGTGGAGCCGAGACCCGAGAAGAGAGCGATTTCATCCAGGTTGGAGAAGAGAAAAACACACTGGACCGGCACCAGAATCGGTTCGGAACCGACCCGTCCCGGCGTGGCGCCTTCCAGCCAGTAGAGCGGTTCATCTTCATAGGGGGCCTGCAGGGCCAGGTGATTGGGATTCAGCGCCGGGATATTCCGATCCTTGAATTCGGAAAACCGGCCGTGGATCAGCGGATAAGGCGCCTGGTATCCGATAACGCCTTCCGGGCCGATACTCGCGAAGGCGGAACATCGCTCCACCATTTCCATGGCATAGGCGGCCCGGGCCTGTTCCAGTTCCAGCCCCCGGCCGTAAGAGGTCTGTTTCCCGGTGAGCCGATACCGATGTAAGCCCGCCTCGACGCGGATATCCACCCGCCACTCCCGGAGCAGTGCGATCGGGCTGAGGGAGGCGGTATGGCGCATTTCTTCGCCGGCGATGACGCCGATCCCGGCCAATCGGTCCAGAGCGATATCCGCGGTTTCCGCCGGAGAGGGAAGAGCCGGTTTGGCTTTGTCGGATTCTGAAAGCACGTTTTTCAAGGGGAGAAAATCGGGATAAACGGCCTCGATGGAGATCTTTTCCGGCTCCACTGCAGAAATTTCCGCATCGGAAAAGGGGCGGTTCGGATCGGCTGTTTCAGGATGCGGCAGAAGTTGGTGTTCTTGAATGTTCCTGCGAAACAATTCGATCCAGCGGTTGTGAATCCGCCGGTCCGGTAAGCGGTCGAATCGGATATAGTTCAAAGGGGTCAGGCGGACGAGCGTTTCGCATTCCCCATCGGGAAAAGCCTCCCGAAGCTTTTTTAAGGGTTCATTTAGAAGGCAGGTTTCCAGGAGAAGGGATCGATACACTCCGTCTTCAGGACGTGCATCCCGAATCCGATCCCGAAGTTGATCCTTCGGCCAACCGCCCATCTGCGCCAGAAGCTGTTTCCGCATGAATTGGTCATAGGGATGACTTCTCAGGTAATCGACGCCTGCTTCGAAATCGATTTCTTTTTCGGGAACGCAGGAAAAATAACCGATACCGGCTTCGGTTTTCGACAACCGGAGTTCATAGACGATTTCAGCATTTTGCGACCGTTTCGTCATCGAAAGGGCCTTTTCATCGGGTTACTCACTTTCGGCCCCGCTTTCATGCATATCTTCATTCGGTGGGGATTCTTTTTCTTCCTCATCCTCCGCCGCGAGCGGTTTTCGCCGAAAGATCCTTGCGCCGATGATGCTGATTTCATAAAGCACCATCAACGGCAAAGCCATCATCACCTGGGTCACCACGTCCGGCGGAGTGATTATGGCGGCCCCGATAAAAAAAAGAAGGAGGGCGTACTTTCGGTTTTTTTTAAGGAATTCGACGGAGACGATTCCCATTCTCGACATGGCGGTGAGTACCAGGGGCAGCTCAAAGACCAGCCCGAAGGCCAGCAGCAGTTTGGTGGCGAACCCCAGGTATTCTCTCATGGAAGGAAGCGCCCTCAGGTTTTCATCGGCAAATCCCAGAAAAAATTCGAATCCGTAGGGAAAGACCACATAATAGCCGAACAGGGCTCCGCCGAGAAAGAAGACCACCGATAGAAATACCACCGGCAGAAGAATTCGTTTTTCCCTCTGGTACAGGCCCGGGGCCACAAACATCCAGAACTGATAGATGATCACCGGGGAGGCCACGAGAAGCGCCGCCAGAAAAGCCGATTTGAGATAGGTAAAAAAAGCTTCGGGAAGCCCGGTGAAAATCAGGGCGTCGTCTTTTCCCATCACCTGCATAAGCGGCCGGGTGAGAATCTCGAAGAGTTGTTCCTTAAAGCCGTAGGCCGCGACAAAACAGACCGTCACCGCGATGAAGGACTTGATAAGCCGATTCCGCAGCTCCTCCAGATGCGTGGTGAAGGGCATTTTTTCTTCTTCGGGGGTCATTTTTTTGCCGTCCCGTCTGTTTTCTTCAAATCGCCGGATTCGTCGGCCGATTCTTCCGAGATGGGGTGTTCCTTCTTTTCCTCGGTTTCCATCAATTCGGCCGGAATATCGGTGGCCGCGTAAAATTCATCTTCCCTCTCTTTTTGGCCACCGGTCGAGGCTGGCGAGGATGGGATATCGATGTCCTCTTCCTCCTCGGTCGGCTGGGAGGGCAATGCTTGTTTTTCCGCTTCCGGGTGGGTTTCCACAGGTTTGACCAAAATTTCATTTTCGGTGGCCCGGGGTTCGGCATTCTGAGGCGGGGCCTTTTCCGGTTTTATCTCTACCGCTTTCTTTTTTTTCAGTTCGGCCTCCACATCATCGAAAGATTTCTTGACCTCCCGAATGTCATTGTCGAGGTCCATGGAATCTTTGAATTCATTGGCGGCGTGCTTGAATTCATTCATGGCCCGACCCAGAGATTTGGCCAGGTCCGGAAGTTTCTTGGGGCCGATCACGATCAGTGCGATGGCCAATATCAGCAGAATTTCAGGCATTCCCATGCCGAACATGTTGTCACCTTTCTCGTTGAGTCAATGGTAAGACATTAGAAAAACATTTATTTCTACTGCCTTTGCGGGTAGGTGTCAAGGATAAGAAAACGCAAATGGATGTGGGAAAAATGAGCAGGAGAAATCGGAAACAAAAAAAAGAAGGTTACAGAAATTTTCTGTAACCTTCCGGTATTGTTTGGCTGAGGGACCAGGATTCGAACCTGGGTTAACGGGGCCAGAACCCGTCGTCCTGCCGCTAGACGATCCCTCATCAAATTTGAGTTTTATTCTGTACAATAAATTGAGGATCGGGTCAAGAAAAAAATCATGATTTTTCCTCGATAAATCGAGCAGCCGCCGCCAGACGGGCGATGACCCGTTCCTTACCGAGGATTTCAACGATCTCGAAAATACCCGGGCTGGCGGTTTTTCCGGTCAGCGCCACCCGAACCGGCTGGGCGATTTTGCCCAGTTTCAGACCGGTGGTGTCCATCACACGCAAAAAAGCCCCTTCCAGTTCCTTTTCCGAAAAATCATTCAGCCCTTCCAGCTGAGCGACCAGCAGGTTCAAGGGGTCCAGAACATCGGGTTTGAGGAATTTCCGGGCCGCTTTTTCCTCATAGACAATCTCATCGGTGTAGTAAAACAAGGCGGCTTCCGCCATTTCCACCAGGGTCTTGCTGCGGGGCTTCAGGGTTTCGATTACTTTAGATAGGTATTCCGGATCTTCGGCCGCAATTCCCATCGCCTTTAAAAAAGGTGTCAGGTGCGGTATCAGGGATGCGGCCGGAGCGGCCTGAATATGCTCGGCGTTGAGGGCCAGAAGTTTATCCGGGTCGAAAACGCCGGCCGATCTTCCGATGTGATCCAGAGAGAACTTTTCGATCAGCTCGTTCCGATGAAAAAATTCCTGATCGCCGTGGGACCATCCCAGCCGCACCAGGTAGTTGATAAGCGCATCGGGCAGATACCCCATCTTCTGGTATTCGGTCACCGACATGGCGCCGTGGCGTTTGCTCAGCCGGGCCTTGTCCTTTCCGAGCACCATCGGCACATGCGCAAATGTCGGCAGGTCCGCGCCGAGGGCTTTGTAGAGCTGAATCTGCTTGGGGGTGTTGCTCACATGGTCATCCCCCCGAATAATGGTGTTGATTCCCATGGTGATGTCGTCCACCACCACCACGAAATTGTAGGTGGGGGTGCCGTCGCTTCGCTCCAGAATAAAGTCATCCAGTTCGGGGTTTTGAAAGACGATATTTCCCTTGACCGCATCCTCCAGAACGGTGGTGCCGGTTAGGGGGGCTTTGAAACGGACGACCCTGTTTTCCCCTGCCGACAAGCCTTTTTCCCGGCAGGTGCCGTCGTATTTGGCCTTTCCGCCGGCGGCCATGCCCCGTTTCCGCATCTCTTCGACCTGTTCCGGGGTGCAGTCGCAGTAATAGGCGCGGCCGGAATCCAGGAGCTTTCGAACATATTCCTTGTAGATGTCGAACCGTTTGCTCTGATAATAGGGGCCGTCGTCCCATTCGATGCCCAGCCATTCCAGGGCCTCGAAAATGGCGTCCACCGATGCCCGGGTGGAGCGGCGGACGTCGGTGTCTTCGATGCGAAGAACGAATTTGCCGCCGGTATGGCGGGCATACAGCCAGTTGAAAAGGCCGGTTCGGGCTCCCCCCACGTGAAGGTATCCGGTGGGGCTGGGCGGGAAACGGGTGATGATATTACTCATGGCGGTCACCTCTGTTCATCTTACGTGTAGGCATGGATGGAAAAGTTTAATGACTTGCCTTTTCCTTGTTGGTATTAGTCATTAGTCAAATGCATTCGAAAAAAACATATTCTCGACCGTTGTTTTTTGTTCTTGGATGATTATCATTGCGGATTACCCGATTTCGCCGAGGAATCAAACAAAGTAATGCATCTTCTTTTAAATGGCAATCTTTTTAAAGCCTTATAATCGAGGGGCGGGAACTCGAAGGGTCTCAATAGCATATCGAAGACCGGATCACAAGGCCGGGAATTAAAAAATGACGGAAACTGCTTGACATTCCTTCGGTTTTCAATTACTAGATGCCATCTTTTTCCGATAAGTAGTCAATTTCAGTAATTTATTATTATTTCAAAAAATTAGCGAATCAGGAGATGACTAATGGCTTTACCCAAGCGAAAAGTATCCAAGTCCCAGCGCGATAAACGGCGCACCCATCAAAAGCTGACCGCTCCCAATGTGACCGAATGTGCCGAGTGCGGTGAGCCCAAACTTCCCCATCACGTCTGCCAGGAATGCGGATCTTACAAGGGACGGACCGTCCTGTCAGCCGAAGAGGAATAAAGATCAATGTCACCAGCTGAAACCGGGCAAGACGCCCTTTACGGTCTGGACGATGAATCCCGCCAGATGGTGGTGGATACAGTTCGACAGCTCAGAAAGCGGCTTCTGACCAAGGAAAGGATACTCGAATACGACCGCAAGGAGATCTTCCCGGAGGAGGTCATTCGTGAAATGCTGGGGCCGGAGGTCGGGCTGCAGCTGCTCTTCATCCCCGAGGCCTACGGCGGCATGGGCGGCGGTGCCAGAGACTGCTGCGTGGTCACCCGTGAAATGTGCAAGATCTGCCTGGGAATCGGCACCGCCTTTTTCGCCATTCAGCTCGGGTCCGACCCGCTGCTGGTGGGCGCCACCGAGGCCCAGAAGGAAAAATGGCTGGGGGCCATCGCCGAAGGCGAAACCCTGGTGGCCTATGCGGTGACCGAACCCAATGCGGGAAGCAATCTGGCCGCTCTCACCACCAAGGCCGAACCGGTGCTGGATGAGGCCGGAGAGGTTACCGGATACAAGATCAACGGCAACAAGCAGTTTATCTCCACCGGCGGATACGCCGACTTTATCACCCTGCTGGCCAATACCCCCGAAGGCCCTTCCTTTTTCGTGGTTGAGAAGGGAACCCCCGGATTCGTCCAGGCCAAGGGAGAAGAAAAGCACGGCATTCGCGCCTCCAACACCTCTCCGCTCTCATTTGACGATGTCATCGTTCCCAAAGAAAACCTGATCGGCGAAGTCCCGGGGCAGGGCATGAAACAGGCCAACCGGGTCTTCGGATATACCCGGCTGATGGTGGCCTCCATGGCGCTCGGGGCCGGAGAGGCGGCGCTGGAAATCGCGGTGCCTTACGCAAAAGAGCGGGTGCAGTTCGGCTCTGCTTTATCCGAAAAACAGGGATACACCCACAAGCTGATCATCCCCCATTCGGTGCGGCTCACAGCGGCCGAAGCCTACATCGAAGAAACGGCCCGCCGCCTCGATTCGGGAGAGCGGGATCTTCAGGTGGAAGGGTCCATCGCCAAGCTCTTTGCAACGGAATCGGCCAACAAAACCGCCGACGACGCCATGCAGGCCCTGGGCGGATACGGCTACATCTGCGAATACGAGGTGGAAAAGATCAAGCGGGACGTCAAGATCACCTGCATCTATGAAGGGACCTCCGAGATTCAGCAGAACATCATCAGCACCTTCCGCTGGAAAAAGACGCGCAAATCCAAAGGAGAATTTTACGGCGCCATGGCCGCCGAGATGGAATCCCTCCACACGGAGCGCGACGATATCGGGGCCCGATTTTACGGGATAGCGGCCAAGTCCCTGAACGAACTGATCAATCGGGTGCATGAGAACAAGCTGCCCCGGCATCAGTATGTTATGTTCTGCCTGGCCGATCTGATGGCCCATGTTGAGGTGGGGATCAGCCTGGCCAGAAAGGCGGCCCGCCTTTCCGACGACAATGATCCGCGGGCGGCGCATTTCAGGACCGTATCCCGAATTTTCGCCAACATGGTGTCCGAGCTGACGGTGGGAAGCGCCCTGAAAATCCTGAGCGGCACCGGCGTCTTCGACATGGAAGCCCTGGGCGATTTCATGGCCGTCACCCACTGCGATGAACTGTCGGACAGCTACCGGAACATCATTTCGGATATGAACCGGGTGGCGGACACCATTTTCGAGAGGTAAGGATGGCTGAAAGCAGCGGACGAACCATTCTGGTCACCGGCGGTTCCAAAGGCATCGGCCGGGCCATCTGCCTGGCCCTTGCCGGGCCTGACAGCCGAATCTATTTTAATTATTCCTCGGATTCGGCGGCGGCCGAAAAAACCGAAGAATTGGTGGCCGCAGCCGGGGGCAGGGTCAAAGGCATTCAGGCGGATGTCGCTTCGGAAGCCTCGGTCCGGGATCTTTTCGATTCGATTGTGAAAGAAGCGGGCGGGCTGGACGTACTGGTCAACAATGCCGGCATTACCCGGGACGGTCTGGTTTTGCGGATGAAAGAGCAGGACTGGGACGCGGTCATGGACATCAACCTCAAGGGCACTTTTCGCTGCGCCAAATTGGCCGCCAAGACCATGCTCAAACAGCGGAAAGGACGGATCATCAACATTTCGTCTGTGGTCGCCTTTTCCGGGAATCCCGGCCAGGCCAACTATGTGGCCGCCAAATCGGGAATCATCGGGCTGACCAAGGCCCTGGCCCGGGAGCTGGCCTCCCGGAATATTACCGTAAACGCCGTGGCGCCCGGCTATGTGGAAACCGACATGACCGGCGCCATGACCGACAAAGCCCGATCCGCACTGGTGGAGCAGATCCCGCTGGGACGGGTCGGCATGCCCGAAGATGTGGCCGAAGCGGTGGCGTTTTTGGCCTCGGAAGGGGCGGGATACATTACAGGACAGGTGATTCATGTCAATGGTGGCATGTACATGTAATTGAACAATGGAGGAAACTATTCATAATGTCTTCGGAAGATAAGGTTCAGAAAATTCAGGACAAGGTGCGTAAGATAATCGCGGAAAAACTGAGCGTGGATGCCAACGAGGTGGTTCCCGAAGCCTCTTTTGTGGATGATCTCGGAGCCGATTCTCTGGACCTGGTCGAATTGATCATGTCCATGGAAGAGGAATTCGACATCGAGATCTCGGATGAAGAATCCGAAAAGATGGTCAAGGTGGAGGATGCCTATAATTATATCGCGGAACATGCCTAAGGGCCGATATTTCAAAACCGGATGGCGTGTTTTCGTTCATCTGTCACCAGAAGATCGCTGACCGATTCGGGTTTTAATTTCCCGTCGGATTGACCGGGAAGTTAAAACCTGAATTGGTTGGCAGCTGTTACATGAGAGGGAGGTTCCGTTGAGCAGGCGGGTCGTTATTACAGGTTTAGGACTCATTACGCCGTTGGGAATCGGCGTGGAGGAGACTTGGAGCGGGCTTTGCGCCGGTCGGTCGGGCATTGGAGAGATTACCCGTTTCGACGCTTCGGCCTATGCCACCAAAATCGCCGGAGAGGTCAAGGGGTTTAATGCCGAGGATTTCGTGCCCAAAAAGGAGGCCAAGCGGCTGCAACCCTTTATCGCCTACGCTATTGCCGCATCCCGAATGGCGATGGAGGATTCCGGTCTGAAGATCGACGCCGCCAATGAAGCCCGGGTGGGGGTCGTCACCGGATGCGGGCTCGGCGGGTTGAACACCCTCGAAGCGCATACCCTGGTCATATACAACAAGGGGCCCAAGCGGGTCAGCCCCTTTTTCATTCCCATGATGATCGGCAACATGGCGCCGGGGATGATTTCCATTCAGTTCGGAGCCAAGGGGCCCAATTCATCGGTGGCCACGGCCTGCGCGGCCGGTACCCATGCGGTGGGCGATGCTTTCAAAATCATTCAGCGGGGCGGGGCGGACGCCATGATCACCGGCGGAGTGGAATCGGTGATCACCCCCACCTGTG
Source organism: Desulfococcaceae bacterium (assembly GCA_046541495.1). Taxonomy (GTDB): domain Bacteria; phylum Desulfobacterota; class Desulfobacteria; order Desulfobacterales; family Desulfococcaceae; genus JAABSQ01. Next base: position 72,730 of record JBKHDE010000001.1, on the reverse strand, counting down.
TAGCCGGATTCGGCGCCATGAAGGCTTTGTCCACTCGGAACGATGAACCCCAGAAGGCCTCCCGCCCCTTTGATCGGGACCGGGACGGATTCGTGGTAGGCGAAGGGTCCGGCATCCTGATCATTGAGGCACTCGATCACGCCCTGGAACGGGGCGCCAAGATCTATGCCGAGGTGGCGGGATACGGCATGAGCGGCGACGGGTATCACATGACATCACCCCCGCCGGGCGGCGAAGGCGCGGTGCGGTGCATGGAGGCGGCCCTGAAAGACGCCGGCATTTCCTATGATGCGGTAAATTATATCAACGCCCACGGCACCTCTACTCCCCTCAACGACCAGTATGAAACCCAGGCTCTCAAAACGGTGTTCAAAGACAAGGCCGCTTCCATTCCGGTCAGTTCCACCAAATCGATGACCGGCCACCTTCTCGGCGGGGCCGGGGGTATCGAATCGGTGTTCACCGCTTTAACCATTCAAGACGGCACCATTCCGCCCACCATTAATCTGGAGAATCCGGATGAGGGATGCGACCTCGATTATGTGCCCAATGTAGCCCGAAAAGCCGATGTGGAGATCGCCATGACCAATTCGTTCGGCTTCGGCGGCACCAACGCCACACTGATCCTGAAAAAATATCGGCCCTGAATCGAAAAACTATCCGAAGGGTCTTTGAAAAAGGGATTTTCCGCCCGGGAGGTCCCTTTTTCCGTTTTTAAGAGAGACCTGTGCCGGTATCTGATAATTTTTGGCCATTCAAAAATCCCTGATTTTTTTCAAATAACCCCACTTATTCCCATAGAATGATACGATCCATTCCACCATTTTTCCGGCACTTGGCTCATTTTTATTTCTCGAAAATTGACGCCGGTTTTTGTCTTTGATCTCCTCTGATTCAAGATGAGCTGTTTTGAATAAAAAGAATGTAGGGATTTTAGAAGGTTATATCTTGACATCCTTTGGGGATTTATCAATAATGGGCCGGTGTTTTATCACGTGATTCAGAATGCACAAGTGTCTTTTTTTCACTGTATCGGCATCGGCGTTCGGATAACATGCGGCTTCGGTAAAGAAGGAAAACCCCGTAAAATGATTATATCCCGTGATCCTCGCCTCGAAACGACGCCGGATCGCACATGGATGGAGAAGAAAAACTGCCGTGGCTGACTGGATTCGATCGGAAACAGGTTCCAAATTTCTGCTTGCGCTGTCGATTTGCCTGATGGCGGCCATCGGGGTGCTTCTCTATGAAACCCGAGTCATGGTCCATGAGTTCGAAACCGCATTCGCCGCCGGACAGGACCGGATTCCCGGTACCGCCGCGGGGGAATTACGCTCCCCGGAAACGCCGGAGCCGAGTGTCGACACCATTGTGGAAAGCCGGCTCAGCCGATTTCTGGTGGTCATCCTTCTGCTTTTGGCAGGATTGTCGGTGATCACGCTGCTTTTTTCCCTCAAACATCTGCTCAAGCCGTTTGAGGATTCGGATCCCACCCGGCTGACCAAGGATGAGCTGCTCGCCGAACTGGATGAACTCGCGGATGAGGACGACGAGCCGGATGATGATCCGCTTCCGGAAGCCGAGGACCTGGACGAAGACCCGGAGGCGGCCCTCTTAGCCGTAAAACAGCTTCATATCCTCAAAGAAGAGCGGGAAGACGGGGCCATCGCCCATTCCTACAACAAGATGGTGGAGGCCCTTCAGAAGATCAATGAACTGGAAAAAAAGCATACCCGGGATCTGTCGGCGGCGAACAAGCAGCTGGAAAAGGAGATTGCCGAACGCGAAAAGGCCGAACGAGAGATTCGCCACCTTTCACGACAATTGATAACCGGTATCGAAGAGGCCCAGAAAAAATTGGCCCAGGATCTTCATGATGAATTCGGTCAAACCCTGGCGGCCCTTCACATGGGGGTGGAAACCCTCTGGAATTCCATTCCCGATGAAATGGGGGACCAGAAAAACAGCATCAATGAACTGATCGGTCTGATCGAACAGTTGGGGGATAAAATCCGCAGCATCTCTTCCGACCTGCGGCCCGATCTTCTGGATGATCTGGGGCTGGCTCCAACACTGGAGTGGTACATCAAGGAATTCCAGGAGCAGCGTACCGACCTGAAAATCGATTTTCAGGCGGTCGGCTTTAAAAAACGGGCCACGCCCGAAATTGAACTGGTGCTGTACCGGATTTTTCAGGAGAGCCTCACCAATATTGTAAAACACGCCAAGGCCCGTCAGGTGACGGTGATGCTGACCTTCAACTATCCCAAGGTTATCCTGATGGTCAAAGACGACGGGGTTGGGTTTGATCCGACCCAGCGCTACGGCGGAATCGGGCTTATCGGAATGCGGGAGCGCGCGGTGTCCGTCGGCGGGTTCATCGATATCCGTTCAGAAAAGGGCAAGGGGACGACCATTCGGGTCGAAATGCCTGTGTCGTAAAGGAGAAAATAATGGAAAAAGAAAAGATCAAAATTTTGATCGCGGATGATCATGCGGTGGTGCGAGAAGGGCTCCGAAAGCTGCTGGATGAACAGCCGGACATGACGGTGGTCGGGGAGGCAACCGATGGTCTGGTTACGGTCAAAAAGGTTAAATCTCTGGCGCCGGATGTGGCCCTGATCGACATCCAGATGCCCAACCTGAACGGCCTGGAGGCGGTGAATCTGATCAAGGAATCGGTGCCAGACACCCAGGTGGTGCTCCTTTCCATGCACAAGAAAGACGCCTATGTCCACCAGGCCCTCACAGCCGGGGCCCTCGGGTACGTGCTGAAGGCGTCCCCCACCTCGGACGTTCTGGAAGCCATCCGCACCGTCCATCGGGGAGAGTATTTTCTCAGTTCAAAGATCAATTCCAAGTTGATCAGCACCTTTCTCAAGAGCCGAACGGAAAAGCCGGCGGTGAGCGGATATGATCTGCTTTCGGAACGTGAGCAGCAGGTGTTTCGACTCTTGGTGGAAGGAAAATCGAGTTCCGAAATCGCGGACATTTTGTGTATAAGCTCCAAGACCGTGGAAAAACATCGGGCCAATACCATGAAAAAGCTGGATATTCACAATATGGTGGAGATGGTCAAGTACGCCATCAAGATCGGCATCATCGGCCCGGAACTGTGGGAGGAATAAACGCCTTCCCAGATGACCTTACCGGAAGTAGGAAATGTATACCCGTTGAATACCGAGTCTTCCCAATTGATCCGCCCTCTTTTCTATTTTAAGGAACAAACCGAACCGTTAATGGTCCTTTGGAAAGAGGAAATGGAAAAAATTCGACTTTTAATCGCAGATGATCACGAAATGGTGCGAACCGGCTTGAGAAAGGTGCTGGAAAACGAGACCGATATGGAGGTGATCGGCGAAGCGGCGGACGGTCGTGAAACCGTGGATATGATAAAGGCCCTTGGGCCGGATGTCGCCATCATCGACATTGCCATGCCGCAATTGAGCGGTCTGGAAGCCATGCGCACAGTGCGGGAGTCGGGTCTGGATACCCGAACGGTGATTCTGTCTCTGCACAAAAAGGATGCCTATGTTCACCAGGCATTGCTCTATGGGGCCATGGGATATCTGGTGAAACCCACCCAGGCGGCGGTCATGCTGGAGGCGATTCGAACCGTGAATGGCGGCGATTATTTTCTGAGCCCCCAGATCCGTTCTGATTTCATCAAGGACTTTTTGCGGCGATTGAAGGAACAGGGAAGACCCGCCCGGCCGGGGTTGGCCGGATACCGGATATGAGAATACCTTTTGTGGTCGAGGTTTATTTTGGGGGGCGACCGAAATCGCCTCATGGCAGATAGAAGGGGAGGTCAAGTGTGGGAGCCGTGCAAAGCAGCGGTTACAATCTGCACCAGTTCGCCTGGGAACCGGCCCAACTGGAGCGGATTGAGCGCATATTCATCAAAGAACTGATCGAGATCGGGGGCCAGAGCGTCCTGCTGATCGATATGATCGGAAACATTATTCTAAACTGCGACAACGGGCGTTACGACAAGGATATCTACACCATTGCGGCGCTTGCGTCGGCCAATTTCGCGGCGGTCAGTTCCATGGCCAAGATTGTGGGGGAGCAGGATTTTTCTCTGCTCTTTCATAAAGGCAAGAATGAAAATGTTCATTTCACGAAAATCGACGAAGAGTATCTTCTGGTCACCATTTTCGGAAGCGATGTCGCCTTGGGGGATTTAAGGATGCGGCTGGCAGGGGTGGTTCGAAAAATTCTGCTGATTACCGGACAACCGCAAATTCCGTAAAACCGGGGGTCGAGATGGGGAGGGCGGAATTTGTAAAGTATTATAACCGTTTGCATAAAGGCACGTTTCAGGGTTCAAATACCTATTGGGTGACAGAGCCGCAAACTGAAAAACAAACCGGTCTTTGCAGCGGTAATTATTTGTTTTTTCTTGACACTCCGATGGGAATGAATGTATTTTTACAACGATTATCAGCGGTTCCGGTGACGGGGAAATAGACCGAAACAGAGGCCCTCGGGCCGGTATTGAAGTCGTGAAAATGGGTCCGGAAATTGTAAAAGCCTTTTCGCCTGAAGCAGGATATGTCATATTTTCACATTCCGGTGATGACCGAACAAGTGATTCGACACCTCGACTGCAGACCGGGCGGGGTGTATGTCGATTGTACCCTGGGCGGCGCCGGTCACTCCAGGGCCATTTTGGAAAGGATACTTCCGGGGGGGGTGTTGGTCGGGCTGGATCGGGATGCCGACGCTTTGGAGAACGCAAAGCGAAAACTGGCATGTTTTTCAGACCATATTCGACTCATACCCGGAAACTTCAGAGACCTGACGGTCCATCTGGAGGATCTCCACATTCCGGCGGTCGACGGCATCGTGGCGGACCTCGGGCTGTCGCGCCACCACCTGGAAGGAAGCGGTCGTGGGTTCAGTTTCAACCGGGATGAACCCTTGGACATGCGGATGGGCCCCGATGCCGAGGCAATGGCCGGAGAACTCATCGCCGTCTCCGAAGCCGATGAGTTGGCCCGAATTTTCAGGGAATACGGGGAGGAGCGCTGGTCCAAGAAAATCGCTCAGGCCATTGTGCGTCATCGGGCTCAGACCGATGTTCAGACCAGCCGGCAACTGGCTCAAGTCGTCGAGGCGGCCGTTCCCAAACCACGGGGTGAAGCCGGCCGGCGAATTCACCCGGCCACCCGGGTCTTCATGGCTTTGCGGATTGCGGTCAATCAGGAGTTGGAGAATGTCACCGCACTCATGGAACAGGCGCCGCAGTGTCTGAAATCGGGCGGCCGCCTGTGTGTGATCTCATTCCATTCCCTGGAAGATCGCATCGTCAAACATAAAATGCGTGAATCGGAAAACAGCTGCACCTGCCCGCCACGGTTTCCCCAATGCATCTGCGGGCAAAAGCCGATATTGCGGGTGCTGACCCGCAAGCCGGAACGGCCGAGCGAATCGGAGATCGCGGCCAATCCCATGGCTCGAAGCGCCAAACTGAGAGCGGCGGAGAAGTTATAGCCGGTTTCCATAAACTGTCGGGAAGGGATGGATCCCCATGAACATATTCAAAAGCGGAAACAACTGGCGGATAACGGGTGCCTGGATACTCCTGATGACCCTGTTCATCATGCAGCTTCTGGTCTATACCTGGACCCGGGTGCAGTGTGTGCAGGTCGGGTATGAGATCGCCCAGGAGACCGACACCTATCAGAAACTGATGGGAATTCAGAATACCCTTAAGATCGAATTGGAACGTCTCAAATCCCCCCAGCGAATCGCCAGCATTGCTCAATATCAGCTCGGCATGATCACCCCCACATCCCAACATATCCGAATGATCGCCGTACATGAAACCCACTGAGAAGAGCGGTATCAATCGTCGTATCCATTGGGTCGGTGCTTTCTTCGTCTGTTTGTTTCTGATTATTATCTGGAAGACGATCTATTTGCAGGTTTTCCAGGGGCAATGGTTGTCCCGACTCGCCGCCGGGGAATATGAAAAGACCCTGACCATTCGCGGAAAGCGGGGGACCATCTTTGACCGGAACCTCCGTGAAATGGCGGTCAGCGTGGATGCCGCCTCCATCGCCGCCTACCCGCGATTCATTCGGGAGCCGGGGGCGGTGGCCACCGCACTGGCCGAGGTTCTCAATCTGAACCGCGCCGCACTCCTTCGAAAGATCACCTCCGATCGCACATTCGTCTGGATCAAACGGCAATCCGCCCCCAGTGAGGAACGGGCGATCCGGGCTTTGGGGCTTAAAGGGGTCGATTTCATACCGGAGCATACCCGCTATTATCCCAACAGATATCTGGCCGCCCAGCTGCTCGGGTTCACCGGCATCGACAGCCGAGGTCTTGAGGGGCTGGAATATTATTTCAACGACGAACTGACCGGAACCGAGCGATCCTTTACCGTTCTCAAAGACGCGTTGGGAAAGAAATTCGACGGCGACAACGCGGCGGAAGGGGTGTACCGGGGAAACGATCTGGTTCTGACCATCGATCGCACCATTCAGTTCATTACCGAGAAGGCCCTGGGAGAGGCGGTGGCCGATTTTAATGCCAAATCCGGCCTCGCCGTGGTCATGGCCCCCAAAACCGGGGCGATTCTGGCCATGGCCAATTTTCCGCTCTTCAATCCCAATGCCTTCAGGCGGTACGATCGGGAGCTCTGGCGGAACCGGATCATTACAGATCCCTTTGAGCCGGGATCCACCATGAAGATCTTCAGCGCCGCCGCCGCCATCGAATCGGGGGGATGCACACCCAATACCATATTTTACTGTGAAAACGGCAAGTACCGGATCGGCAGGGAAGTGGTCCATGACACCCGATCCCACGGGTGGCTGTCTCTCAACATGATCATCAAATACTCCAGTAACATCGGCGCCGTAAAGGTGAGTGAAATGATCGGCGCCGAGGCCCTGCACCGAACCTTTCGCAATTTCGGGTTCGGTGAAAAGACCGGGCTGACCTGCCCGGCCGAGACCTCCGGTAGTTTGTCTCCGTATCAGCGGTGGTCCAGGATCGATACCGGGGTGATCTCTTTCGGCCACGGCATGTCGGTGTCCGCTCTTCAACTGGCGGCCGCGGTGGCCGCCATCGCCAATGACGGGGTTCTGATGAAACCCTATGTGGTTCAGGAGATTCGGGGGCGGGACGGAGAGCCGATTCAGCAGTACCACCCTCGGGAGGTACGACAGGCGGTATCCCCCCAGACGGCGGAAACGGTCAAAAAGATGATGGCCTCGGTGGTGGAACCCGAAGGGACCGGCGTCAGAGCGGCCCTTGACGGATACACCGTCTGCGGAAAGACCGGAACGGCCCAAAAACTCAATGAGGCCGGCGAATACGCTCGGGATGCCTATGTGGGATCATTTGTGGGGTTTGTTCCCGCCGAAGATCCGCAAATCGCCATTCTGGTGGTCATCGATGAGCTTCCCTACGGCAGCTACGGCGGCACCGTGGCGGCCCCCACCTTTCGAAATATCGCCCGGGAAACCCTCAATTACCTCAACATCCCCGCCGGCCCCGGGGTGGATCGAATCACGGCCGGCCGGCACCGGGTCGAGGTCAACGGATGAAACTATCCCGGCTGATGGACAGCCTCCCGGCGACCGACGGGCGTGAATTCACCGCGGAAGACCGCAGCTTAAGCTCGGAGGACCCGGAGATCACCGCGATTCATTATCGCTCCGACCAGGTGGTCCCCGGTGGACTCTTCGTGGCCGTACCGGGGCTCAAGGCGGATGGGCATGACTTCATCCAAGATGCTCTTGACCGGGGCGCCGCCGCCGTGGTGGCCCAGCGTCCTTTCGGAAACGATTCCCGGGTCCGGGTGGTGGACAACTCCCGCCGAATGTTGGGAATCCTCGGGGCGCGGTTTTATAAGCGTCCCTCCGCATCCCTCTTTTTGATCGGAATCACCGGCACCAACGGCAAAACCACCACCAGCCTGCTGATCGAGCATGTCCTTGCCGCCGCCGGATTTCAGGTCGGCGTGATCGGCACCATCGATTACCATTACGCCGGAAAAAGTTTTCCGAATCCGGTGACCACTCCGGAATCCCTCGATCTGCAGCGGATTCTGGCGGAAATGAGAGATCACGGCGTCACCCATGCGGTGATGGAGGCCTCTTCCCATGCCATCGATCTGGACCGCATCCAAAGCTGCTGGCTGGATTTGGGGGTCTTTACCAATATCAGCCAGGACCATCTCGATTATCACGGCGACATGGAACGTTATTGGGCCTGCAAGAAAAGCCTGTTTACCCGTCACCTGGCATCGGGGCCCAAAAAAGATCGCGCCGCGGCGGTGATCAACTTTCAGGATTCCAGGGGGAGGGTTCTGGCAGAGACGCTTTCCCTTCCCTGTGTTCGGGTCGGGCAGGAACCCGATTGTGACGTTCGACCCGACGGAGTCCGGTATGACCTGACCGGGATTGACGGGCGTATTCTCACTCCCGGGGGCGGATTCGATCTGTCCTCCAGCCTGATCGGGGCCCATAATTTGGAAAACATCCTCTGCGCGGCGGGTGTGGGAAGCGCCCTGGGGTTGTCCCCGCCCGTGATCAAAACAGGAATCGAATCCCTGAGGTGCGTTCCCGGACGTCTGGAGCCGGTGGAAAACGGCCTCGGCCGGTTTGTTTTCGTGGATTACGCCCACACCCCCGCCGCTTTGGAGAATGTGCTGACCGCTTTAAAAAACCTCGGCGGTCACCGGATTATCTGCATCTTCGGATGCGGGGGAGATCGGGACCGGGACAAGCGGCCTCGAATGGGCGAGGTGGTGGGCCGCCTCGCGGATCTGGCGGTGGTCACCTCGGACAACCCGCGGACCGAACCGCCGCTGTCGATTGTGGAGGCGATCATTCCCGGGATTCGAAAAAGCTGTCCCCGATTCTACGACCCGGTCGATGTGGCCGACGGGTTTGAAAACAAAGGGTTTGTGGTGGAGCCGGATCGACGGCGCGCCATCTCCATCGGCATCTCCGCTTCCCGAGCCGGGGATATCGTTCTGCTCGCGGGCAAAGGACATGAAACTTACCAGGACGTGGGGGGCCGAACCCTCCATTTCGACGATCGGGAAGAAGCCAAGCGCGCCCTGGAGGTTTTATGAAGAAAACGGCCTGGCGGGTGTCGGACCTTCTCTCGGCCACCGGGGGAGAATGGCTCGGGGGAAATCCGGAACACCGCTTTTCCGCCATATCCATCGATTCCCGCACATTGCCGGCGGACGCCCTCTTTTTTGCGGTTCGAGGGGAACGCCTCGACGGCCACGACTATATCGACCAGGCCATCGCCCGGGGAGCTTCGGGAATCGTGGTGGACCAGGAAAAAACCGGTGTTCTTTCCATTCGGAAATGGACCGAACAGGGAATCGCCTGCGTGGCGGTGACCGACACCACCGATGCGTTGGGGGACCTGGCCCGATTTCACCGCCGGCGGATCGGATGCCGGATTGCCGCCATCACCGGCTCCAACGGAAAAACCACCACCCGGGCCATGACCGCCTCGGTATTGGAGAGAGGGTTCGTCACCCTGGCCACCCGGGGAAATCTCAACAACCAGTTCGGGCTTCCCCTGACCCTGTTTCGCCTGACCCCCGAGCACCGGACGGCGGTATTGGAACTGGGCATGAATCATGCCGGTGAAATCCGCAAATTGACCCGGATCTGCGAACCGGACCTCGGCGTCATCACCAACATCGCGCCGGCCCATCTTCACGGGGTCGGATCACTGGAGGGGGTGATGAACGCCAAGGGGGAACTTCTGGAGGAGATGCCCGACCGGGGAACCGCAGTGCTCAATGGAGATGATCCCCGATGCCGGGAACTGGCCCGAAGGTGGCCCGGCCGGCTGGTGCTTTTCGGAACCGCCTCCGAATGTACCCTTCGAGCCGAATCGATTGAAGAATCGGAAACCGGAATCTCCTTTGTACTGAAATTTCCAGGTGAAGAACGGGTGGTCCGCCTTTGCGTTCCCGGCCGTTTTATGGTCTCCAACGCCCTTGCGGCGGCTGCCGTCGGATATGAATCGGGTCTGAAACCGTCGGAAATTCGAGACGGCCTCGAAGGCTTCGTGCCGGTTCCCGGGCGCATGAACCTATTGAACACCCGCCGATCCATCTACTTGATCGATGACACCTACAACGCCAATCCCGCATCCATGAAAGGCGCCATCCGGTCATTCGAATTTCTCAAGGGAAGTAGACGCGGTTTTCTGGTCCTGGGGGACATGCTTGAACTGGGCGAGGACGCCCCCGCCCTGCACCGAGAGGTGGGAACGGCGGCCGCTCAAGCGGCGGCAACCATGCTGATGGCTTCCGGAAGCTTTGCCGAATCGATTCGAGAGGGCGCGCTGGAAGGGGGAATGGCCTCCGACCAGGTTTTTCTCGGTTCCCGGGAGGAGATCACCGCCGCCCTGAAAGCCGTCTTGCAGCCGGAAGATTGGGTTCTGGTCAAGGGGTCCCGGGGCATGGCTATGGAAAAAATTCTCAATGCAATCAAAGACTGGGCTGATCAAACGGAAGACGCCTGACTTCACTGTGATATGCTATATCATCTTCTCTATCCGCTCCACACGACGTTTACGGTATTCAATGTTTTCCGGTATATCACCTTCCGGACCATTTACGCCAGTTTGACCGCCTTTCTGATCTGTTTTGTTCTGGGTCCCTGGGTGATTCGCAAGTTGAGCCGAATGCAGGTGGGGCAATATGTGCGGGACACCGGTCCCCAGAGCCATTTTAAAAAGAACGGCACCCCCACCATGGGGGGCACCCTGATCATTTTTTCCGCGGTGGCATCCATCTTTCTCTGGATGGACCTCACCAATATCTACGTCTGGATCGTTCTGCTGGTGCTGGTCGGATACGGGTCCATCGGGTTTTATGACGATTATCTGATGCAGGTGAAAAAGCGGAGCAAGGGGCTGAGCGCCCGGGATAAACTCCTGATGCAGACCGGCCTGGCCCTGGTGATCGGGCTGTTGTTCTATCTTTTGCCGGGGTTCGACACCCATTTGACCATTCCTTTTTTCAAACGGATTTATCCGGACCTGGGTTTGGGTTATATCCTGTTTGCTGCGCTGGTCATCGTGGGGACCTCCAATGCGGTCAATTTGACCGACGGCCTGGACGGGCTTGCCATCGGACCGGTCATAGTGGCGGCGGTCACCTATATGATCTTCGCCTATGTGACGGGGCATATCCGCATCGCCGAATACCTTCAGATCAATTTTGTTCCGGGCAGCGGCGAGATCAGCATCTTCTGCGGCGTTTTGGTGGGTTCGGGGCTCGGATTTCTCTGGTTCAACGCCTATCCGGCCCAGGTCTTCATGGGGGATGTGGGTTCCCTGGCGCTGGGTGCGGCCATCGGAACGGTGGCGGTGATCACCAAACAGGAGATCATGCTGCTTCTGGTGGGCGGGTTGTTCGTTATCGAAGCCCTGTCGGTGATTTTTCAGGTGGGATTTTTCAAAATGACCAACGGTCGTCGGATTTTCCGAATGGCCCCGCTCCACCATCACTTCGAACTCAAGGGATGGCCGGAGCCCAAAGTCATCGTCCGGTTCTGGATCATCTCCATCGCCTTGGCCCTGGTATCTCTCAGCACCCTGAAACTGAGGTAGCCGAAGGACCCCGATGCCGTATCCATCTCATTTTTTGAAGCTGAATTCAATAGGTGAACCCTGCGGGTATGAATCTTTCCGGTAAACAAGTGGTGGTGGTCGGCATGGGACGGACCGGCCTGTCCTGTGTGCGATTCCTCTGCGGCCGAGGGGCTTTTGTGATCGCCAATGACGGCGGGTCGGAGCCGGGCGAGTGGGTGGATGAGGCCCGGGCCCTGGGCGCACGACCGGTGTGGGGCGAGCATCCGCCGGATCTGTTTGCCCAAGCGGATCTCGTGGTGGTGAGCCCCGGCGTTCCCCACACCCTCGGTTTCCTTCAAACCGCCCGTGAGCGGAACATTCCGGTGATCGGCGAAATCGAACTGGCCTTCCGGTTTGTGAAGGCGCCCATTCTGGCGGTCACCGGCACCAACGGCAAAACCACCACCACGACCCTTCTGGGCGAGATGCTGAAACAGTCCGGATTCGAGGTGTTTGTAGGGGGCAACATCGGCACCCCGCTGATCGATCATGTTGCAGAACAAACACCGGCCGACCGGGTGGTGGTGGAGGTGAGCAGTTTTCAACTGGATACCATCGTCTCTTTTCGCCCCTCGGCGGCGGTGTTGCTAAACATCACCGAAGATCATATGGATCGGTACCCCGATTTCGCTGCCTATGTTCACAGCAAGGGGCGTATTTTCGAAAATCAGACGGCAGAAGACACCGCCATTCTCAACGGGTCCGATTCCCGGGTCCTTGCCGCAGCCGACCGGATTAAAAGCCGAAAATGGTTTTTCAACAGATGTGATGTACACCACCCGGGCGCCGTTCGGAAGGGAAGCCGTCTGGAGATTCAGGCTGGCGGAAGCCGGTTTTCCCTGGATCTCTTCAAGACGCCCCTTGAAGGCGCTCACAACCGGGAGAATATCGCCGCCGCCGCATTGGCGGCGCTCGCTGCCGGGGGGACGCCGGCCGGCATTCGAACCGCCCTGGCCCGATTCCGGGGGTTGCCGCATCGGCTCGCCTATGTGGAAACGGTAAACGGGGTCCGGTATTATGATGATTCCAAGGGAACCAATGTGGACGCGGTGGTCCGGGCATTGGAGACCTTTCAAGAGCCGGTGATTCTGATCATGGGCGGCAGGGGAAAGGGAGGCGGATATGGTCCTCTCAAAAACCCCATTCGGCGCGGCGTAAAACAACTGATCGCCATGGGCGAAACCCGGGAGGCGATAAAAACGGAACTGGGTCCGGTCTGCGCCCGCGGGGCGGAAATCGTCGCCTCCATCGAGGATGCGGTGCGGTCCGCCGCCGAAGCGGCCGAACCCGGAGACGTGGTGCTGCTTTCGCCCTCCGGATCGAGCTTTGATATGTTCACCAGCTACAGCCACCGGGGGGAATGCTTCTGCCGGGCGGTTCAAGCACTGAAATCAAAGGAGGAACATGCGGCCTTATCTGCCGGGGTATAGGGGCAGTTTTCGAAGCGGGTTTCATATGCCGCCGCCGTATGATCTGCGGCTCTTGTTTCCCATGCTCTTTCTGGTGGGAATCGGAATCGTCATGGTCTACAGCGCCAGTTCCGCCGTGGCTTTGAAGGATTACGGCTCCGACCAGTTTTTTCTGCGCCGACAGGCCCTGTATGTTTTTCTCGGGTTTGCGGTTCTGCTGATGTGCCGGTATTTTCCGATTCGATTTTTGAGGGCCCTGGCCTACCCGATCCTGGGGGCGGCCTTCGTCAGTCTGGTCATGGTTCTTCTGCCCGGTTTCGGGATCAAGGCCGGCGGCGCCACCCGGTGGCTTCGGTTGGGGGCGATCTCCTTTCAACCGACCGAATTCGCCCGGTTGGCCATGGTGGTCTACTTGGCCTATTCCATGAGCAAGAAAGATTATAAACTGGAGATTTTTTCGGTGGGATTTGTGCCCCATGTGATGATTCTGCTGGTGTTTACCTTTTTGATCATGCTCCAGCCCGATTTCGGCACCGTGGTCATCCTTTTCGCCATCACCTGGATTCTGATGTTCGTGGGCGGCGTTCGCCTGAAATACCTTCTCCTTTCGTTTCTGGGTTCGCTGCCGGTGGTGTATCTCTTTTTGATCGGATCTTCCTACCGCATGCGGCGGATCATCAGCTTTATCAATCCCTGGCAGTATGCCCATGATGAAGGATATCAGACGGTTCATTCTCTGATGGCCTTCGGGACCGGCGGTATCTGGGGCGTCGGTTTGGGCAAAGGGTATCAGAAACTGTTCTATCTGCCCGAACCCCATACCGATTTTATTTTTTCGGTGATCGGAGAGGAATTGGGCCTGATCGGGGTCCTGCTGGTGGTGGTCTGCTTCGCCTATATTCTTTGGAACGGCGTCAAGATCGCCTGCAGCGCCGAAGATACCTTTTCCAGTTTTCTGGCGGTGGGCCTGACCGTTTGCGTCGGTCTGCAGGCCTGCGTCAATATGGGGGTGGCTCTGGCGCTGTTGCCGACCAAAGGGTTGACGCTCCCTTTTATCAGCTACGGCGGCACCTCTCTGATCATGAACATGGCCTTTATCGGTCTGTTGATGAACATCGGCGCCTCTCAGACCCGGCAGGGATCTTCATGAATCCGCTTCCGGCCCGAACCGCAGGGGTGAGTCCGACCCATCGGCCGTTGAAGCTGCTGGTGGCCGGCGGCGGCACCGGCGGGCATCTTTTTCCGGGAATGGCTGTGGCGGAAGCCTTTTGTGATTCCGATCCGCGCAACCGGGTGCTGTTCGTGAATGCCGGACGTCCTTTTGAAGTCGAGACCCTGAACCGGTCGGGATGGCCGCACCGGCGAATCACCGTCGAGGGGATCAAGGGCATCGGACGGCGACGGCAGTTTCAGGCCGGTCTGAAAATTCCGATCAGTGTGTGGGAATCGGTCGGCATCCTTCGGGAATTCAAGCCGGATCTGGTGCTCGGGGTGGGCGGGTATTCCTCGGGTCCGGTTCTGGCGGCCGCCGCATTGCTTGGGATCAAGACAGTGCTTCATGAACAAAACTCGATTCCAGGCATTACCAATCGCATCCTGTCCCGATTCGCCGACCGGATCTGTGTATCGTTTCCCAATGCACTGAAAACAGGACCGCTGTCCGGCAAAAGGTATCGGGAAAAAGTGCGATTGACCGGGAATCCGATTCGCAAAGCCTTTTTTTTAAATGTGCAAGGGGAGGAGAACACCGAGGCCGGTTCGTCTCTGAAACCGCCTTTTCGGGTATTGATCATCGGTGGTAGCCAGGGGGCCCATGCCGTCAACCGCGCCATGACGGATGCTGCGGCCTGTCTCGGAGAGACGGAATCGATCGGAATCACCCATCAAACCGGTCCGAATGACCGGGCGGAGGTGGAAACGGCCTACCGGCGCATGGGGATTTCCGCAATGGTGGAGGCTTTTTTTCACGATATGAGCCGGCGATACCGAGAGGCCGATCTGCTGGTCTGCAGGGCCGGAGCTACGACGATTGCCGAGATCACCGCCATCGGAAAGGCCGCCATTTTCATCCCCTTTCCCTACGCGGCCGATGACCACCAGATGGTCAATGCCCGGGTTCTGGCGGATGCGGGGGCGGCCGAATTGATTCCGGAAAAGGAATTGACCGGTGAAAAACTGGCGGAGAGAATTCGGTTTTTCCAGACTCGTCCCGAGGCGCTGTCGACCATGGCCGCCCGGGCCCGAAATTTGGGCAGACCCGATGCCGCGGAGCGGATTGTGGACGAATGCCGTCGGCTAGTAATGAACGGAGAATCGAAAAGGGCGGATACGTCCGTAGAGGGTTGAGAATTCAGTTATGTATCTGAAGCGGTATCATATCCATTTCGTGGGCATCGGCGGCATCGGCATGAGCGGCATAGCCGAACTGCTGTTGAATCTGGGGTATAAGGTGTCGGGTTCCGACAAAAAACTCTCCGACATCACCCAGCGGCTGGAACGGTTCGGCGGACGGGTTTACGAAGGCCATGCCGAAGACCAGATCGCCGGAGCCGACGTGGTGGTCATCTCCTCGGCGGTACCTCAGGACAATCCGGAAGTGTCGGCCGCTCACCGGGAGTCGATTCCGGTGATCCGCCGGGCGGAGATGCTGGCCGAATTGATGCGGCTCAAATACAGTGTGGCGGTGGCCGGAGCCCATGGCAAAACCACCACCACCTCCATCGTATCCGCGGTTCTGGCCGGAGGAGGACTCGATCCCACCGTGGTGATCGGGGGCAAGCTCAAAAGCATCGGCTCCAATGCGGTGCTCGGCAAGGGGGAGTTCATTGTGGCCGAAGCCGACGAGAGCGACGGCTCCTTCCTGAAGATGTCGCCGACCATCGCCGTGGTCACCAATATCGACCGGGAGCATCTCGATTACTATAAGGACCTGGATGAGATCAAGTCGGTGTTTCTCGATTTCATCGAACGGATTCCCTTTTACGGGCTGGCGGTCCTGTGCCTGGACAACGAGGCGGTCCAGGATCTGATCCCCCGAATTCGAAAGCGGTTTGCCACCTACGGAACCTCCTCCCAGGCCGATTTTCAGGCAAGAGAACTGGCTTTCGAAGGACTGAAGAGTCGGTTTACGGTCTACCATGAGGGGCGGTCCCTCGGTCGAATTCTGCTGAACCTTCCCGGCCGACACAATGTGCTCAATGCCATGGCCAGTATCGCCGTCGGCATTGAGCTGGACATTCCCTTCGGCAGCATCAAACGTGCCTTGGAATCGATCGAAGGGGTTCAGCGCCGCCTGGAAATCAAGGGAGAGGTGGACCGAATTCTGGTGGTGGATGATTACGGTCATCACCCCACCGAGATCAAAACCACCCTTCAGACCGCTCGGGAGAGTTGGCCGGACAGACGCCTGGTGGCGGTGTTTCAACCCCATCGATACACCCGCACCCACGCCTTATTTAATGAATTCACCCGAGCCTTTTACCAGTCGGATGTGCTGGTGGTGTTGCCGATCTATTCCGCGGGTGAAGCCGCAATCGAGGGGGCGAGCGGTCGAGCCTTGTTTGAGGGAATTCGACTGCACGGGCACAAGGATGTGATCTATTTGGAAGATACCCGATCGGCCATCGATCATTTAAAAAAGATGCTTCAACCGGGCGACCTTTTGCTGACCTTGGGCGCCGGGGATATCTACCGGTTGGGAGAAAGGCTCCTGTCGGAGCTGGAATCCATTCCATAGCCGGTGTTTGGAAAATATTGGATTTTAAAGCGATTCGAAAGGGCAGGGGCCAAAAATATCACAGCATTCCGAAAGGATTCGGATTAATCTGGCCCGAATGGAAACAGCCATGGTTCCTTATTCCAGTGTGAACAAAGCGGCCATGTGCTGGCTTTACACCCATATGGGAGACCATATTCGATGGAATGAACCCATGGCACGGCACACCTCTTTTCGAGTGGGCGGGCCGGCCGAGGTGTTTTTCACGCCGCCCTCGACGGTTCTTCTGGCCGATTTCGTTCAGTGGGCCGGAAAAGCCGGAATCCCGTATCGAATCATCGGGGACGGCACCAACCTGCTGGCTCCGGACCGCGGGGTCGCGGGGGTGGTGATCAACCTGAGACATTTTCGGAAGATCGAGTATGTGGCTGAGGATGCGGCTTCGGCCACTGTAACGCTTCGTGTCCTGGCCGGGGTTCGGCTGAAGGTATTCTGCCAGTTTGCCGCGCGAAACGGGCTGGAGGGGATGGCCTTTGCCCTGGGCATCCCCGGCACCGTCGGCGGCGGCATGATGATGAATGCCGGGACTCAGGACGGTTCCATGGCCGATGTGCTGGTCTCCGCAACGGTTATGGATTCGGCGGGCAGGATCCGTGAGATTGCCGGAAAAGATTTCCGATTCGGTTATCGATCCTTTTCCTGGGAGTCTTCCCCTGCCGGGGAAAAGGCGATCCTGCTGGCCGGCACCTTTCAGCTTCAAAAGGGGGGGCGGGATGCCCGAATGCTGAGAAAGCAAGCCCGGGATCGGCTGTGCGACCGAAGGCGAAAGCAGCCGATCGGAATTCCCAGTGCCGGCTGTTTTTTTCGGAATCCGCCCGAGGGGCCGGGGGCCGGCGCCTTGATCGATCGGGCCGGTCTGAAGGGAATGCGGATCGGGGGTGCGGAAGTCTCGGCCAAGCACGCCAACTTTATCGTCAATCGCAAAGGCGCCACCAGTTCGGATATTCTGGCCCTGGCTGCGGCGGTGCGGGATACCGTTCGCCGAAAATTCGGGGTTGACCTGAAACCGGAAGTCTGTATTATTTGAAAAATTCTCTAAAATTATAAACCCAGGGGCGCTATTTTGCAACAGAAAGAAAAAAGACAGATACTGCACATCCTGATCTGGACCGCGGGGATGAGCGTGTGGCTGGTTTTTCTGTTTCTGTTTCTGATCCAGTGGGATTACCTGCGAGCGGAACGGGTGGTGGTGTCCGGGGCCGGGCGGCTTTCCGAACCCATGGTTCTGGAAAAGGCCGGTCTGAGCCCGGGCGTAAACATCTTTTCCGTGAACCTGTCCAAAGCCCGAAAGCGGCTGCTTTCCCATCCCTGGATTGCCGAGGCGGCGGTGGGGATCTGGTTTCCGCCGGAAATCCGGATTCGAATCAAGGAGTATGAAGCGCTGGCGGTCTTTGAACTGGATCAAAAATATCTGGCCAATGAGGACGGCAAGATTTTCAAAGAATGGGACCCGCTCGAAACCCGGATTCTGCCGGTGGTCAGCGGCCTGCGGTATTCCGATGTGGATATCGCAGGGAAACCCGAAGGCATGATTCGGGGAGGCCTTCAGCGGGCCGGCGCCTATCTGGAAGAGATGACGCGGAAGCTGTTGACCGAATGGAACGTTCGGCGATCGTCCGAAACGGAAACCGCGCCCGAGTCCGCGGTTCTTTTCGATTCGAAGACGCTGCCTTTCAAAGCGGTGATGAATGTGCTACAATCCGGAATCGCACCGGACAGCATTCTACCCAATCGGCTGATCCAGGATATCCGGGTGGATCGGGAGATGGGGATTACCCTCATTCTGACCCCGGAAAATGAGGCGGTCGGAGTCGGCCGAATTCGACTGGGCTATCATAACTACCCTGTAAAATATTTACATCTACAGCAGTTGTTTCGCCATCTGAATCGCGAGGAGCATCATCTGAAAATCGACTCCATAGACCTGAACAACCTGGATCGTATCGTCGTCAGCCCCATGCATACCGATTCGCTCGCCAGGGATTACAAGGAGGATATCTGAGGTGCAGGGACAGGGAGAGTTAATCGTCGGTCTGGATATCGGCACCACCAAGATCTGCGCGGTGGTGGGCGAGGTATCCGGCAGCGACATCAATATTATCGGAATAGGGTCGCATCCCTCCATCGGGCTCCGCAAAGGGGTGGTGGTCAATATCGAATCCACGGTTCAGTCGATCAAAAAAGCGGTGGAAGACGCCGAACTCATGGCCGGGTGCGACATCACCTCCGTCTACGCCGGAATCGCCGGCGGGCACATCACCGGGTTCAACAGCCGGGGGATCATCGCCATCAAGGGTTCGGGCGAAATCACGCCGCTGGATGTGGATCGGGTGGTGGATGCGGCCCGGGCGGTGGCCATCCCCATGGACCGGGAGGTCATTCATGTGCTGCCCCAGGAATTCATCGTCGACGACCAGACCGGCATTCTCAATCCGGTGGGCATGTCGGCGGTTCGGCTGGAAGCCAAGATTCATATCGTCACCGGCGCCGTCACCTCCGCCCACAACATCATCAAATGCGCCAATAAAGCCGGCCTGGATGTCAACGACATCGTCCTCGAATCCCTGGCCTCCAGCGAAGCGGTCCTGACCGACGATGAAAAGGAGCTGGGAACGGCGCTGCTGGATCTGGGCGGCGGCACCACCGATCTGGCCATTTTCGCAGGGAAAAACATCAAGCATACCTTTGTTCTGGCTCTGGGCGGAAACAACCTGACCAACGATATCGCCATCGGACTGCGCGCTCCTTTGGCCGAAGCGGAGAAGATCAAGAAAAAATACGGGACCTGCCTTCCCGGAAACATCAGCGGGGAGGACATCATCGAAGTCCCGGGCATGGGGGGGCGAAAACCCCGCAAGCTTTCCCGGCAGATCCTGGCCGAAATTCTGGAACCGCGCATGGAAGAAATATTTTCGCTCGTGAATCGGGAGATTTATCGAGCTGGAATGGAGAACACCATCAATTCCGGATTGGTGTTGACCGGCGGCTCTTCCCTTCTGGACGGTGTGACCGATGTCGCGGAATCGATATTCGATCTGCCCACCCGACTGGGCCGGCCGGGCAATATCGGCGGTCTGGTGGATGTGGTCAACAATCCCATGTACGCCACCGGGGTGGGGCTGGTCCTGTTCGGTGCGCAAAACCGCAATTCGGCCAAATTCAAGGTCCGGGACAACAACATCTTCAACCGCCTGGTGACTCGGATGAAACGATGGTTTCAGGATATTATTTGACCCCGGCATACAACAGACGGGTCTGAAATATAACAGCCGTTACTATGTAAGGAGGAGGGTTCCATGTTTACCTATGTGGAAAACAATGCAACAGACAGTTCTGCCAAGATAAAAGTCATCGGCGTCGGAGGCGCGGGAGGAAACGCGATCAACAACATGATCGCCTCCGATCTTCGCGGGGTCAATTTTATCGTCGCCAATACCGACATTCAGGCGCTTGAAATTTCCAAGGCCCAGGTGAGACTCCAGATCGGGGACAAACTCACCGAGGGGCTGGGTGCGGGGGCCAACCCCCAGATCGGAAGAGAGGCCGCTCTTGAAAACGCCGAAACCATTCGGAATGCCCTGAAAGACAGTCACATGGTCTTCATTACCGCCGGATTCGGCGGGGGCACCGGCACCGGCGCCGCGCCGGTGATCGCCGAAATCTGCAAGGAACTGGGGGCATTGACGGTGGCGGTGGTGACCAAGCCCTTCTCCTTTGAAGGACGGAAGCGGGCCCGGCAGGCCGAGGAAGGTCTGGAGGTGATCAAGGATGTGGCGGACACGGTGATTACCATTCCCAATGACCGGCTGCGCGGGTTGGCGTCCAAGAACGCCACCATGATCGATATGTTTCGGCGGGCCGATGAGGTATTGCTCCATTCGGTCAAGGGGATCACCGATCTGATTCTCATGCCCGGTCTGGTGAACCTCGATTTCGCGGATGTCAAAACCACTATGGAAAAAGCGGGCCTGGCCATTATGGGCATCGGCATCGGCAGCGGAGAAAACCGCGCCATCGAGGCGGCCGAGAAAGCCATTTCCCATCCGCTTCTGGAAGATCTGTCCATCGCCGGGGCCAGAGGGGTGCTGATGAACATCACCGCCACCAGCGATCTGACCATGGAGGAGATGACCGAGGCCTCTGAGCGGATCTACAGCGAAGTGGGTGAAGAGGCCGATATCATCTGGGGAACGGTGGTGGACGAAAGCCTGGGGGATGAAATGCGGGTGACGGTGATCGCCACCGGCATCGGGGATTCCCGAGCCCTTCGGGACCGGCGCCGAGATCCCCGCAGCATCAAAGGCGGACGGGATCGACAATCGGATGAAGACAAACAGGCCGACGGGCGCAAACCCATGCGGGATATGAAACACAAAGACCGGAACGCCGCCGTGGATTATGAGGAACCCGCCTTTATGCGCAAGAAAAGGGCCATGGGCGAAGATGCCGAATCCGAGGAATACCCGGATTACGAAGGCAAGAATATGGATAACGAGGATCTGGAGATCCCCACCTTTCTGAGGAAAAAAGCGGATTAGGTTTTCAGGCAGCCGATTGAAAAGACCGGGCCGATTCCGTACGGCCTGGTCTTTTGTTTTACGGCCGAGTCACGGGTAATGGCGGGAAAACGGAACAAGTACAAACCGGGCGACCGAGAGGAAACGGGGGCGGTTCGCAAGCCGTGGGCCGGACGGGTTCGGGTGGCCCTGGTATATCCCAATACCTATCATGTGGGCATGTCCAATCTCGGTTTTCAGACCGTCTATCATCTTCTCAATGAAATGGATCATCTGGTCTGCGAACGGGTGTTTCTGCCCGATCGGGGTCGGTCTTCCGGCGATGCAAGACCCGTATCCGTCGAATCCGGGCGTTCCCTGACCGACTTCGATGTGATCGCCTTTTCCGTGTCTTTTGAAAGCGATTATCCGCATATCCTGTCGATTCTGGACCGGTCGGGAATCCCCCTGATATCCGAAGAGAGGGATTTCTCTCATCCCCTGGTGCTGGCCGGCGGGGTCGCCTGCTTTCTCAACCCGGAACCGATCGCCCCCCTCATCGACGGATTTCTGATCGGCGAGGCCGAGGAGATTCTGGCCCCGTTTTTCAATCGATTCGACCCCGAAACGGATCGAACCCGCATGCTGGAGAACCTGGCCCGTGCTGTGGAGGGGGTGTACGTGCCCCGATTTTATGATGTCGAATACGGCGGAGACGGCGCCATCCATTCTTTTGCGCCCAATCGGGAGGTTCCTGAGCGGGTCCGGCGGGTTTATCTGAAGGACCTTTCCGAGTCTCCCACCTGCTCGGCCCTGATGACCTCGGACACCACCTTTGACCGGACCTATCTTATCGAAGTGGCCCGGGGATGCAGTCACGGATGCCGGTTCTGCAGTGCCGGGTACATCTATCGCCCGCCCCGCTTTCGAACCCCCGAGGTGGTGGCGGCGTGCATGGCCGACGGGGCCCGATCCGCTTCGCGAATCGGTTTGGTGGGGGCCGCGGTTTCCGATTTTCCCGGCATCGGCGATCTATGCGCCCGCTATTTTGGGGAAGCGGTCCGCATCTCCTTCAGCTCCCTGCGGGCGGACGCCATCTCTCCAGAGCTGTTGGACACCCTGAAGCACAGCGGTGTCAAAACCGCCACCATCGCTCCGGATGCCGGGTCCGAACGGATGCGGCAGGTGATCAACAAGGGGATCACCGAGGCCGATATCCTGTCTGCCGCAGAAACACTGGTGGGGGAGGGCATTCCCAATCTCAAACTCTATTTCATGGTAGGGCTGCCCACCGAGACCGATGCGGACGTGACCGGGATCATCGACCTGTGCAAACGGATCAAACATCGGTTTCTCAAATCCAGCCGGACCCGCGGACGGATCGGCGAGATCACCGTCAGCCTCAATTCCTTTGTGCCCAAACCCATGACCCCGTTTCAGTGGGCCGCTATGAACGAGGTCTTCACTTTGAAGCGGAAGGAAAAGAAAATCAAGGAGGGACTTCGGCGGGTGGCCAATCTTCGACTTCATCATGATGTTCCCAAACACGCCTATCTTCAGGCGCTGCTCTCCCGGGGCGACCGTCGCGTAGCCCCGCTTTTGACGGCGGCTCACGCTCACGGGGGCAATTGGGCCCACACCTTTAAGGAATCGCCCATCAATCCCGATTTCTTTGTCTCTCGGGAGCGGTCGGCCGATGAGATCTTTCCGTGGGATTTTATCGACCACCGGGTGGACAAAGGCTTTCTTCGAAGAGAATATGAAAGGGCCCTGAAGGGGAAACCCTCACCGCCGTGTCCGCTCACCGACACCTGCTCCCTGTGCGGCGCCTGTGCGGAGGCGACTGTTGACGCCGACCCCGGTTCGGTTTAAAGAAGAATCAGTACAAACAGCAGAAACAGCAAGGCGATGGTGATAGGAAGCAGCATCAGAAAACCTTTTCGATAATCGAACCCCTCCGGTCCCTTGGTTATGGCAACAGCCCCTGCCGGAGGCGGTTTGCCGATGCCGGTGGAATTCATGAACCGTTCCACATCCCGGGCCATGATCCGCTGGCCATGGGCTTTGAAAATATCCCGGTATTTTTTCAATTTCCGGGCCGCGTTTTTTTGCTGACTGTCGGCGCTCAATTCCCCCTGGGCGAACATCTCTTTCATCTCCTGAAAACGGGCATAGGCCTCATTGATCTCCCGCTGCTGTTTTTCGGAGATGCGGGCCTCCTCGGCCTTTTGTCGTTCCACTTCCGCCTGAAGATTTTGAAGGGTTCCGTCCAGGCTTGCGATAAACCGTTGAATCCGGTATTTCCGGTCTTCATCCCCCAGGCTGTCGAAAATCTTGAGGTAGCGCAACAGCTCTTCTTTCTGTTCCATAAAGGACTGGATATGGGACAAATCTGAAGGGGTGGATTTATAGGTTTGGAATATGATTGCGGCTTGGTCGAACAAGAATTCCGCTGCTTTTTTTTCTTTTCGGGCGATCGATTTTCCGGCGGAGTGGACGGTTTGGCGAAGCCGGCGGTAGCCTTCCGAGAGAAAGGGCTCGTCTCTGAATTCCAATGCCCGGGCTTCGATGGCACCCAGGTCCGAGCGAAGCGGGGCCAATTCCTTGAGATAGGCGATGGCCGTTTCTTCGAGCCCGGGGTTGACCGGGATGGACATATCCGCTTCTTTTTTCACATGGCCGCCGGTGTCGATCAGCCGGACCAGTTCTTTAGCTTTGGCGAATTCGGAATCGAAAAGCTTCCGTTTTTCGGTGACCAGTTCTCTCAGGTGCGGGTCGCGGACGGCCATGGCCGCGGCGGTGAACAGGGTGTCGAAACGCTCTTTTTTGTTCAGGTACTGCTCATACTGACGTTGGCTGAGCCCCTCCGGGATGGCGTGGAGGCGACCGCCCTCCTTCATCTGAAGGTATAACGAAAAAAGGCTCGTCAGTATCCCGTCGATTCGGTCGCTTTGGTGGGCTTCAACGATTTGCCGGTTTTTTTGTTCAATGATGTCGTTGACCCTGGGCAGATCGACCTTTTTCGGGCCGCCGGACATTCGGATGTTCAACTCGGCTTGAATGATCCGGTCCAGTTCCTGCTCCAGGCTTGGGTATCGGTTCTCTATGGTCATGGCACCAAAAGTTCAGTCCCGATGAAGTCACGGGGCTGATGGAAAATTACTGGTTTTTTCGGGAGATTACAAAAGCGGTCCGGCGGATTTGAAGTAAGTATGGGCTTTCCTCAGTGTTCGAAATCCGAATAGAGGAGAATTCGGTTCTCTCGAATATGATGATGAAAATCACGGGTCCGATCTTCGTGCTGATAGACCAGCATATCCAGGCTTCGTTTCATCATGGGGGAATATCCTTTGGATGCGAGTTTGAGTAGCAGCTTTCCACCCCGCTTCAGATCCTTGATGCATTGTTCGATGACCGTCTTTCGGCGTTCGATTTCCGAGTAGGTCCCCCGAGTGAGGCGGTAATAGGAAGACATGGCGCTGGTGACCGGGTTCTCCTCGGCATCCCGACGTATCCCCTCGGCATGGGTGTTTTCAAAATCCTGGATCCGCTGAAAGGTGTCGTTGAGCTGCTGAATCTTGCGGTCTCTTCCCGCCAGTCGCAATAAGGTGGTCGGGCGCCGGACGATTCGCTCCCGAATGATCGACATGAGACCGGCGGTTTTCAAAAGGGTATCCGAATGGGTCATGAGAACCGACTGCATCTTTCTGGAATGATCGATCATGCTCTGGATGATGTCGATCTCATCGGTAATGGCGGAAAGTACTTCCATCTGCTGCTTTTTTATTTTGGAAAAATAGATTTTTGTTTGGCGCTTTCGTTCGGGGATACCTTCTTGGGGATCATCGGCGGGGAAGCGGAAGTGAATCAGCCGATTGACCGTCAGGGTGGATTGTTTCTGAATACGTGATGCTTCCCGCTGGATGTCTTCATAGCAGGCTTCATGGGAGCGCCGCCGTTTTTCGGGCCACCCGCCGCTTTCAGAACCCAGGGTCTGGTCCAAAACCGCCGCACTTTTGACGTACCGATCCAGCTGCGCCGTGTAGCGCTTGGGATTGATGGTGCGAATGGCGTTGGCCAGATCTTCTAAGGTGATCTTTTCCATGAGCAACCGGGAAAAAGCAAATTAAAACCATGCAGCCGAAGGGATCATTCGGTCTTCTATTCTGACTTGTTGATGAGCTTTTCGATCTCCTCCCGGTTCCCCTGGATCTGCTCCAGACGCAATCGGTCGTTTTTACGGTAGACCTCTTCGGCATCCTGAAGCGCCTTGTACTCCATCTCCCACTGGGGGCTGCTGGCCATCTGGTCTCCGACCAGAGAGGCGTACCGGCCCAGAACCTTGTTGCCGTCTTCGATGGACTCGACGATCATGATCATCGACTGGGTCACCCGGGCGACGCCGGCGCAGATCTGGGAGACATTCTCCACCGCCACCTTCATATGACCGGCCCCGGCGGCGAATTTATCCACCATGTTGACGTGGATGTCTCCGCGTTCTTTGAAATCGTAAATGAGTTTTCGATAGCTTTTGAGGGCGTTCTGGTATTTGACTCCCATATCGATGTTGGTCTTGAACTTGAGCTCCATCCCCTGGCTTTCCCGAAGCGCCATCTCCAGGTGATCCCGAACCTTTTCGACTTCGGCGTACCGGTCGTCCACCAGCGACATCGATTCATGAATCGGGATTAATTCGTCCAGCTGACTTTCGAGTTCCCGGCTGTGGCCGACCTGGTCGTTGTAGGCCCGGCGGTCGCTGTGAATCTGATCGGTAAAGGCATCATTGACCTCGGTCAGGTTTTTGACGATGCTGTCCACCTCCAGAACCGTATCCCGAAGGCCCTCGTTGAGTCCCTTGAGGCTGTTGATGTATTTGTCGATCATCCCTCGGAATTCGGTGATCATCACCTCGTCCGGTTTACGGGGAACCTCTTTTTTAACGATATCGTAATCGGTGAAGGTCTCCATTTCCTGCTCTTTGAAGCCTAGCGAGACCAAGGCTTTGTCCACGATATTGTATCGGACGGGGCGCTGTTTTTCGACCGGTATCTTCTCCTCGACAACCTTGTTGGTTCTGGAGGCGATGATATTTTTGATGCCGTCTTCGATGACCTTGATTTCATCGACTACATTCTGCAGGTTCTGGGCATTGAAAGAGCTGGATTGGATCTCACGGGTCTCGTAATAAGAAGGGGTAGGCGGTCGATATTCTGCCGGCCGGGTACCGGCTACCGTTGTTCCGGCCCCCTTGTTTTTGCCGTATTTATCCAGAATTTCATCCAATTTTTCACCGGCGTTCCCGGGGGTGTCGTTTGGTTCCGGTCCATCCGGCTTGGGTTTGGCATTGAGCATACGATTCATCCTCTTATTGACAGATTTCTTTCTTAATAAGCATATCTGGTCCTGCTCCGTGTGAGAGCGTATTCTATTGTTTTCAAGGTGAATGGAAACCTTCATTGGTGTCCGCGAATAATACACGAGACGCCGCTCATCGTCAATAGGAATGCGGGTTTTTGTTATACCCGCCAATGCCGAGGCATCACAGGGCTGAGGGCCGAGTGGAACAAAAAAAACAGCTTGAAAGTTTTGTCTCGCTGTGTTAGGCGATACCCGATTTTATTTGATTTACGCCCACTTTGGTTTAATCAAACTTGAAAGGATTTGGGGGAGATGAGTTCAAACAAAGAATTGAAACTGGCTTATGGCATAGCGGTTGTTTTGCTGGTCGTGGGTGTGCTGAGCTATACCGCCCTTTCGGGCGAAGCTCCCGAGGAACCCTTGCGAATCATGTACCGGGGCGCTGCTGGGGGCGTTCTTTTTAATCATCAGATCCATGCGTATGATTACGGGTTTTCCTGCACCGATTGTCACCACCATCCCGAGGAGGACGGAGAGATGCTTTCCTGCAACGCCTGCCACATCTTTCCCGAGGGAGGAGAACTACCGGAAGCCTGCCTGGAATGCCACGGCGCCGATGAAGTCGACCTGACCGGAGTGCCCAACAAGACCGATGCCTTTCATTCCCAGTGCATCGGTTGCCATGAGGACAGCGGGGCCGGTCCCGTCGAGTGCGCCACATGCCACATTCTGTAAGGCAAGCGGTCTTTCACTTGCCGGCTTATGGATGTCCTTTCACATTTAACGCCCAGAATAAGAAGGTTGGACTATGATGAAAAGATCGTTTTTTGGACTGCAACAGCCTCGGTTTAAATACGACGCGGTCAGCAATGTGAATATCGAGCCCGTGCGGATTGCGGTTCCGGAGAAAGTGACCCTCTTCCTGAATCGACCGTTCGAGGGGAAAACGCCACGAACACTCAACGTGGGCGACCGGGTCAAGACCGGCCAGAAGATAACCCTGTATGAAGACAGCGATGCCTATGTGATTTCGTCGGTGACCGGCGCCATTCGCTCCTTCGATTCCTTTCTCGGTGATTTCGGCCAGGCCCTGACCGCCATCAACATCGAGCCGGAACAGACCGATGAATTCGATGAAGCCCTGCGGAAGGCTTTGGAGGAAGACGGAATCGCCGCCGCGCGGGATTACCTTCTCTCCATTCCCGGGGGTATGCCGCCGGAGATGCTCAAAGGCGGGCACGTCGACACCCTGGTGATTTGCGGAATCGAACAGGACCTTCTCTCGATCACCAATCAGTTCGTGACCAAATCCAAGGTCCCCGCCATGAACAAGGGCGTCAGCGCCATCAAAAAGATCACCGGGGTGCACAAGGTGGTGATGGCCCTGCCCCAGAGCCTCATTCAGGAAGCCGGCGCCATCGGCGGGGCTTCGGGGGTGGAGCTTCGGGTCATTGATGACGAGTATCCGTCGGCCAACCCCAGGCTCATCATGCGGGACGTGATGGGTCAGATCGTGCCGGCCGACAAACGGCCCGAAGACCTCGGCATCTTTTTCGTTAATGCCGAGGCGATTGCCGCCGTGGGCGAGGCGGTTGAAAAAAAGATACTGCCGGTGACCAAGACCCTGACCGTGATCAAAAAGGATATGACCAAGGCGGTGGTGGAGGCCCGAATCGGCACCCCGTTTTCCGATATTTTCCAGGCCCTCGACATCACCCTCTTCGATCGAGACCGAATCATCGTGGGCGGCCCCATGAGCGGAACCACGGTCTACGCCGAAGACCATCCGGTGGGTCCCCGCACGTTGTCCATCATGATTCAAGACAGTTCGGATGTGCCGCTGGTATCGGATTACCCCTGCATCAACTGCGGTGAATGCGTTCGCATCTGCCCCGCCGATATTCCGGTCAACATGCTGGTGCGGTTTCTGGAGGCGAGACAGTACGAGACCGCCGCGGATGAATATGATCTGTATTCCTGCATCGAATGCGGGCTCTGCAGTTTTGTCTGCCCGTCGAAAATTCCCATTTTTCAGTACATTCGACTGGGCAAATATGAACTGGACCGGATTCGTCTGGAAGAGGAAACCGAGGCTCCGGAAACGGTAGAAGAACCGGCCCCGGAGACCGAGGAAGCGACTGAGGAAGAGACTGAGACAGCGGCAGCGGCCAAGGAAGAGGAGGCGTAGAATGTACAACAGGAAAAAGTTCATTGTTTCACATGCGCCGTTCTGGCATGACGGCAGTTGGATCGCCCAGAGAAGCTACAATATTCTGCTGGCCGCCTTGCCGGCGGTGATCCTCAGCATCTACTACTACGGCCTGCCCGCCTTGGGAGTGGTGGCCCTGTCGGTCTCGTCGGCCATGCTGTGGGAACTGGGATTTACCCGGATTTCCAAGACCCCCGATACCATCGGAGACGGCAGCGCCGCCGTCATCGGAATGATCTTCGCCATGCTCCTGCCGCCGGTGGTGCCCTGGTGGCTGATCGTGGTGGGCACTTTCCTGGCGGTGGTGATCGGCAAAATGATCTACGGCGGCATCGGCGGCAACCCTTTCAATCCCGCGGTTCTTGCCTACGCCATTATCGGGGTGTCCTGGTGGGATTACCTCAATTTCGACGCCGCCATCGTCAATTACGACCTCGGTTTCATTACCATGTTTCCCCTGGCCCTGGCCAAACATGCCGGCATGCACACCGACCTGTTCAACGTCCAGCAAATCATCTCTTCTTATAACCTGACCGACCTGTTGATGGGGCGGCAGGTGGGCGGCATCGGCGCCACCTTCGGATTGGGGCTTTTACTCGGCGGGATCTACCTGATCATCAGAGGCATTATCCGGTGGGAGATCTCGATCTCCTTTCTGGCGGGGGTGGGCTTTACCGCTCTGCTGTTCCAGGCCGCCGACCCCGGCCGGTATGCGGGTCCCCTGTTCCATCTGTTGACCGGGTATACCCTGCTGGGCGCTTTCTTTCTCGCTACCGAGGACTCCTCTTCGCCGGTCAACTTCCTTCCCATGCTGATCTACGGCGCGGCCGCAGGCATATTGACGGTCCTGATCCGTAATATCGGGGCCTATCCCGAAGGGGTCATCTTCGCTATTCTGGTGGTCAATCTCATCAACCCGCTGTTGGATAAAATCAGACCCAAAGCATTAGGAAAGGTTACGTAAAATGGGCGACATGATAAAAATGGTTGTGGTGTTGACGGTGTTGAGCGCATTTTCGGGCGGATTGCTGGCCGCCATACGAGACAACACCAAAGAGCAGATCGAGTTGCAGCAGTTGACATTCGTCAAGGGGCCGGCCATTCGGGATATTTTTAAAGATGCCGGCAATGATCCTATTTCCGATCGGTTCAAGCTTCAAGACGGAGACGACGAACGCAGCTTTTTCGTGGGCGTGTACGACGGCAACCCCAAGGGGGTGGCCCTGGAGACTTACGGCAAAGGATACGGCGGAGATGTGGGCCTGATGGTCGGCATCGACACGGAGACCGACAAGGTCATCGGTGTTAGCGTGACCACCCATGCGGAAACCCCCGGCCTCGGCGCCCGGGCCAAGGAAGACCCCGAGTTCTCCGGTCAGTTTGAAGGTCTTTCGTTGGCGGACACCATCGCGGTGACCAAAGACGGGGGGCAGGTCAATTCCATCAGCGGCGCCACCATCACCTCTCGGGCGGTAGCCAACGCCGCCCAGAAGGCATCGGATATCTACAAGCGGCTCAAGCCCGAAATCATCGAAAATGCGAAAAGCATCGCCAAATAAGGGGGATACACATGGCTAAAACGCTTGTTCAGGAATTTACAAAGGGTCTCTGGAACGAAATTCCGCCCTTCCGTCTGGTGCTCGGGCTGTGCCCCACCCTGGCGGTGACCAAATCGGTGGAAAGCGGCATCGGCATGGGGCTGGCTACCACCTTCGTTCTGGTCTGCTCCAATGTTTTGGTATCATTGCTGAGAAACGTCATTCCGCCCAAGGTTCGAATCGCCTGTTTCATTATCGTCATCGCCACTTTTGTGACGGTGGTAGAGCTGGTCATGCAGGCGTACGCCTATCCGCTGTTTCTGACCCTGGGTATCTTCATTCCGCTGATCGTGGTGAACTGTATCGTTCTGGGGCGGTCCGAGGCGTTCGCATCCAAGAACAATCTGATCCGCTCCACTGCGGACGGTCTCGGAATCGGCACCGGTTTCACCCTCTCCCTGGGCGCTCTGGGCGGTGTGCGGGAGGTGCTGGGATACGGCACCCTGCTGGGCAAAGACATCATGCCCGCTTCCTTTGAGCCGTTCTCCTTTGCCATCGAGGCCCCCGGCGCCTTTATCTGCCTCGGTCTCATGCTCTGCATCATGAATCTCATCGGAAGTAAATAGGAGGAAACATGGGCGACTATATCGTTCTTGCCATCAGCTGCATCCTGATCAACAATATTCTTCTGGCCCAGTACCTGGGGCAGTGCCCGTTTATGGGAACCTCCAAAAAGATGGAGACGGCCGTGGGGATGGCCATGGCGGTCATCTTTGTTCTGGTCATGGCCGGATTGATCACATGGCTGGTCAATACTTATGTGTTGATGACCTTCGGGCTCGAGTACCTGCGGACCATCGCCTTTATCCTGGTGATCGCCTCTTTGGTCCAGTTTGTTGAAATGTTCCTGAAAAAATCGATTCCGGCGCTGTATGCCGGGCTGGGTATTTTTCTTCCCCTGATCACTACCAACTGTGCGGTGATGGGGGCTTGCCTGATCAACATCAATGAAGAATACACCTTCATGCAGGCCCTTGTGGCCTCCTTCAGCTACGCGGTGGGATTCGGACTGGCCCTGATTCTGTTTGCAGGCCTACGGGAGCGAATTATTCTTGGGCGGGTTCCGAAACCGCTGCAGGATACCTCCATCGCCCTGGTGACGGCCGGCGTTCTGTCGCTGACCTTCTTCGCCTTCAGGGGAATGGTCTAAAATAACATTGAAAAATTCCATGGACTTATTATCTTAGAGTAACGGAGCAACCCGATTCGGGTTGTTCCCTTTTTTTTCACTCTTACCGTTTTTAGGAGGTTATAACGTGACAGAAGCCATCCTGATTATGTTGGGTATCGGCGCGGTCTGCGGATCGGTGCTGAGTATTGCTTCTAAGATATTTTATGTATGGGAGGACCCCCGCATCGCGGATGTCGAACAGAACCTGGCCGGCGCCAACTGCGGCGGTTGCGGCTTTGCCGGGTGCGCTTCGGCGGCGGTCGCGGTGGTGGAGGGGAAAGCCCCCCCGACGGTCTGCGTCATCGCCGGGCCGGAATCCTCGGCCGGTGTTGCCGAAGTGATGGGGATGGACCCGGGTACCGCCGAACCCTTGAAATCCCTCAATACCTGCGACGGCGGTATTCGAGCCACCGATAAATACCATTATATGGGGGTCCAGACCTGTGCGGCCCTGACCGCTCTTTACGGCGGCAAGAGAGACTGCATGGTCGGATGCCTTGGCATGGGAGACTGCATCCGATCCTGTAATTTCGATGCCATCCATATGGGTCCGGACAATTTCCCCATTGTGGACGAGGCCAAGTGCGTGGGGTGCGGTGCCTGTGATAAAGCCTGTCCGAAATCGATTCTGACGGTGAAGACCATGTCCGAGCGGCTGCTTCATCTCAATGAGTTCGACGATGCCTTGGCGCCCTGCCAGCAGACCTGTCCGGCGGAAATCGATATCCCGACCTATATCAACTGTGTGGCCACCGGCGATTACGAAGGTGCGGTGAATGCCATTCGGGAACGGAACCCGCTGCTGCTGACCTGTGGACGGGTCTGCCCTCACCCCTGTGAGGATTACTGCCGACGCGGCATCGAGGACGAACCGGTTTCCATCAATCAGCTCAAGCGGTTTGCCGCTGATTACGAAATGAACTCCGGCAAACGGCTGCCCATTCCCTGCGCCCCGGCCACCGGCAAAAAGGTGGCGGTGATCGGCGGAGGGCCGGCCGGGCTGAGCGCCGCTTATTTTTTGCGGCGGGTGGGCCATAACGTCACCATTTTCGAGGCCATGCCTAAAATGGGTGGGATGATCCGCTACGGCATTCCCGAGTATCGTCTTCCCAAAAAGGTGCTCGACTGGGAAATCCAGGGTATTCTGGATCTCGGCATCGAAGCCCGAACCGGGGTTCGCTTCGGTCAGCAATTCGATATGCAGACCCTCAATGACGAAGGATTCGATGCGGTATTTATGGGCATCGGGGCCTGGAGCGATTACACCCTCGGTGTGGAAGGAGAGGATATGAAAGGGTGCTTTACCGGCATCAACTTTCTTTCCCGAATCGCCGGCGGAGAAAAGATCCCCATCGGGAAGAAGGCGGTGGTAGTCGGCGGCGGAAATACCGCCATCGACTGTGTACGAACCCTAATCCGGCTGGGAGCCGAAGAGGTCACAATCCTCTACCGGCGGACCCGAGCGGAAATGCCGGCCAACGAGGTGGAGATCGTGGCCGCGGAGCACGAAGGTGTCAACTTCCAGTTTCTGGCCGCCCCCACTCGGGTGGTGGGCGAGGAAGGTCGAGCCACCCACATCGAATACCTGAAGATGGAGTTGGGCGAACCGGATGCCTCCGGCCGGCGCCGACCGGTTCCGGTGGAAGGGTCCGAGACCCTGCTGGAAGCCGATATGGTCATCAGCGCCATTGGCCAGCGACCGGACGTCTCGTTCAAACTGAAGGACAAATCGCTGGAGGGGCTCGAGATCACCCGCTGGAACACCATCGACAATGAACCGATTACGCTTCAGACCAGCATGCCCAGAATCTTTACCGGCGGCGATTCGGCCACCGGGGCCTCTCTGGTGGTGGAAGCCATCGGGGGCGGCAGGCGAGCGGCCCGATCCATTCACCAGTACCTGATGGGCGAAAAGATCCACCCTCCCGAAAAAGTTCTGTTTAAGGAGCATATTCCGACCTCTCTGTTCGAACGGGTCGACGGCATCATTAAGTCGCCACGGGCGGAAATGCCCGAGCTGCCGGTTGAGGAAAGAATCAAAACCTTCGAGGAGGCTGACCTGGTGCTCCCGGAGTCTGCGGCTTTGGCGGAAGCCAGTCGGTGTCTCAACTGCTGCCGGCTTTGCTACAATCCGGATATCGTCAAGTCAACTCAGAAGGCCGCCTAAACCGTTACCCCGTCCTGGCTTTAAATTAAAAGCCGCATCCGCCCGCGTCTAAAAGGGTCGGATGCGGCTTTTTTTATAGGGGTTCGCTTTTTCGTGGGGCGAGTTGAAGTGGCTTGACCGTGAACAACTTCAGGACGGAGCCAAAGCCGATTGAAACCGCTCCGGTACCGATGTGGTCTTTCGGGTGTTGTAGTCCAGGAATACAATGCCGGTTTTGGCTCGGGCCACCTCTTTTCCGGTCTCTCGAAGGGTCAGCCGGTAATAAAAATCGCATCCCTTTTTGACCCACTCCGCCGGGGTTACCTCGACTGTGATCACATCTCCGTAGAATGCTTCCGCTTTGTACACGACAGCCGCATCCGAGATGACGATTCCGATGCCGTCCGGATTCAACTCGGCCAGTCCGTGCTTGCGCAGACATTGAAGTCGCGCTTCATGGATAATGGACAGGACCGCGTCATTGGCCAAATGGCCTCCGTAATTGATATCGCCGATTCGGACGGGGATGTCGGTGGAAAAGATGAAGGTGTCAGGCAGTTCCAGTTTTAATCGGGCCATGAGGTTTCTTTCTCCGTGCAAATTCGAAGGCGTTGAATGAGTCGGCGCATATCCGCCGGGGGCGGTGATTGAAAGGACAATGGAAGATCGGTCCGGGGATGTTTAAATCCAATTCGCTCGGCGTGGAGCATCTGTCGTGAGGGCGATGTCAGAAGATGAGATATCATGCCGGAAAGATGCCGATCGGGTCGACCGCCGTATACCGGATCACCGACTACCGGGTGATGGATGGCCGCGCAGTGAACTCGAATCTGATGGGTCCTGCCGGTCATTAAATCGATATCGAGGAGGGCGGCGCCGGTGTATCGTTCCCGAACCGTCCAAAGGGTTTCCGCCGATTTCCCGGATCTGCTGATGGTGGACATCCGTTTGCGATCTGTGGGATGGCGGCCGATGGGAAGGGTGATGCTTCCGGAATTAGTTCTCATTTCTCCATGCACCAGGGCCAGATACCGCTTCCGGACGGTCCGGGCTTTGAACTGTGCGGCCAATTCGGCCAGGGCCGGACCGTTTTTGGCCACCACCAGAATGCCGGAGGTGTTCTTATCCAGGCGATGAACGATTCCCGGCCTCAATTCCCCGCCGATCCCCTCCAGGTTCGGGCAATGGTGAAGCAGTCCGTGGACGATGGTGCCGCTGTCGTGTCCTGGAGCGGGGTGAAC
This sequence comes from Desulfococcaceae bacterium, assembly GCA_046541495.1. GTDB lineage: Bacteria > Desulfobacterota > Desulfobacteria > Desulfobacterales > Desulfococcaceae > JAABSQ01. Next base: position 37,690 of record JBKHDE010000001.1, on the reverse strand, counting down.
CACCTGACCGGGGGCCTTGTTGAGGATGATGAGATCCCGGTCTTCAAAAAGAATGTCGAGAGGAACGGGTTCGGGCTCACAAGAGATCGGTTTCGGGCTCGGAATGCATCCGCGAATGACCTCTCCCGGTTTGGGACGGTAGCCGGGCTTTTTGGTTTCGGTCCCCACCCGAATATGGCCTTTGCGGATCAGGTCGGCGGCCAGGGACCTGGAACACTCCTCTACATGGGCGCTGACCAGCGCATCCAACCGCTGGTTGGCATCCCCCAGATCGGAAAGGGTAAAGCAGTGGTCATCATCGGTCATGGCCGGGAAAGGAAAAAGTCAGGATGCGAACAGGGATTCGATTTCGGAAAGAATGGTTTTTTCGTCGGTGTCTTTTGCGGTTGACAGCTCTCGAACCAAAAGTACTTGGGCGGTGTCGTACAGTTTGCGTTCGCCGAAGGAAAGATCTTTGGTCATTTTCAGGAGAAAAAGGTCTCGGAAGACTTCGGCTACCTCGTAAAGGGAACCGGTCTTGATTTTGTCCATATATTCCCGGTACCGCCGATTCCAGGTCTGATTATCACCGGGGCCGTTATGTTTTTCCCGCATCACTTTGTAGATTTCAGGCACTTCCTTCTTACTGATGATCTCCCGAAGACCCACCGATTCAACATTCGAGGTCGGAATCATAATGACCATGTCGTTTTCCAAAACCTTCATGATGTAAAAATCATGGGTCTCGCCCGCCACAACTTTACTTTCAATGGATTCGATGCGCCCCACCCCGTGAGCGGGGTATACCGCCAGATCCCCAACTTGAAATCGCTGCATATTTTTTCTGATCGCCTGTTCCTGGGTATTTTTTGTATCCATAATGTTGTCTTCACCGGTTAAAACGTTGAGCTGGTAATTATCACTCCTCACGCTAACCCGTGGGGTGCCAAAGGTAAGTTGGTTCTTAAGGAAAAGGTGGCTTCCTAATCGTCAGGGATATCCTTATTAAACATGCTTAAATCATACCATACAATATGATAACAATCAAATAAAAAAGGATTGACGCGGTTTCCCGCGCCAATCCTTGCTTTTATGCTTCAGTAGGGCCGGGTATGCTCTACCCGGCCCTTTTTGCTGTGATCCTGTGTTGGTGGTTCTTCTTAGCTCAAGTTCCCGCCCGGAAGATTAGACCAGGAAAGGCACCATCAGAAGGGCTACCACGTTGAGGATCTTGATCATCGGGTTCACGGCGGGTCCGGCGGTATCCTTGTACGGGTCGCCTACGGTGTCGCCGGTAACAGCGGCTTTGTGGGCATCGCTGCCCTTGCCGCCCAGATGACCGTCTTCGATGTACTTTTTGGCGTTGTCCCAGGCGGCGCCGCCGGTGGTCATGGACAAGGCCACAAAGACACCGGTGACGATACTTCCGATGAGCAGGCCGCCGAGGGCCACTTTGCCCAGGAAGAAACCTACCAGAACCGGAGCGATGACCGGCAGCAGGGCCGGAACCATCATCTCTTTCAGTGCGAACTTGGTGACGATGTCGACACATGCGCCGTAATCAGGCTTTCCGGTACCTTCCATGATGCCGGGGATTTCGCGGAATTGTCGGCGAACTTCATCCACAACCGCGCCGCCTGCAGCTCCGACGGCATTCATGGCGATGGAGGCGAAGAGGTAGGGCAAAAGACCGCCGATGAACAGACCGATAATTACATTCACATCACCCAGGTCGAAGCGAATGCCTTCACTCCCGCCATGGAAAGCGAATTCTTGCACATAGCAGGCAAACAGAACCAGGGCGGCCAGTGCGGCAGAGCCGATGGCGTAACCCTTCGTGACCGCTTTGGTGGTATTGCCGACCGCATCCAGGGGATCGGTTACGGCGCGGACGCTTTCATCCATTTCAGCCATTTCGGCGATTCCGCCGGCATTGTCGGTGATGGGGCCGTAAGCATCGATGGCGATGACCATACCGGTCATGGACAGCATGGAAATGGCCGCGATGGCGATTCCGTAAAGACCGGCCATGTTATGGGCCACGAAGATACCCAGACAGATGGCCAGAACCGGCGCCGCGGTGGCCTGCATGCTGACGCCGAGGCCGGCGATGATGTTGGTGCCGTGACCGGTCGTAGAGGCTTCGGCGACCGCCTTCACCGGACCGTAAATGCCGGTGTAGTATTCGGTGATGATCACGATGACCACGGTGAGAACCAGGCCGACCAGCGCTGAATAGTAAAGCGCCATTACGCTGATCTCGCCGCCCAGACCGCCTTGGCCGAGGACCAGGTTGGTGACGTAGTAGAAGGCGACGGCGGCCAGAATGGCGGAGCCGAACATGCCTTTGTAGAGTGCGCCCATAATATATTCGCTTTTCCCCAGTCGAACGAAGAAGATCGCGATCATGGAGCAGACGATGGATACGGCGCCCAGGATCAGGGGGTACTCGGTGGCGATGGAGATGTCGGGGAAGAGCAGGTTGCCGATGAGCATCGCCGCAACGGCGGTTACCGCATAGGTCTCGAACAGATCGGCAGCCATGCCGGCGCAGTCGCCCACGTTGTCGCCCACGTTGTCGGCGATAACAGCCGGGTTTCTGGGATCGTCTTCGGGAATACCGGCCTCGACTTTACCGACCAGGTCGGCGCCCACATCCGCGCCTTTTGTGAAGATGCCGCCGCCCAGCCGGGCAAAAATCGAGATGAGGCTTCCACCGAATCCGAGGGCCACCAATGCGATGACCGCTTCCCGTGATTCAACGCCGGACGCCAGCAGAGCGGTATAGTATCCGGCCACGGAGGTCAAGGCCAGCCCGGCTACCATCATACCGGTCACGGCGCCGCCCTTGAAGGCCAGGCTCAGGCCTTTGGCCAGACCGCCCTTGGCGGCCTCGGCCGTCCGCACGTTGGCGATAACGGAAACCCGCATGCCTACGTAGCCGGCGATAAAAGACGCCGTGGCGCCGAGGAGAAAACCGATCGCGGTTTTGACCCCGAGGGTGGCGAAAATAATGATAAAAATAATGCCGCCGGCAACAGACATCGATTTCAGCTGACGGTTCAGATAAGCGATGGCGCCTTCCTTGATCGCATCCGCAATTTCGGTCATCTTCTTGTCGCCCGCCGGGGCGCCTTTGACTATCCCTGCAAGAATGATAGCAAAGAGAACTCCCAATACACCTACCAGCGTACAAAGCAACGGCAGATTGTTCAATACAGTTTCCATTTTACCTCCGTCTGAAACTTAGCGTCCTAGGTTAACGTCTTTCCGGTTATACACTCTCATACCTTCCGTTGTGCCTTTGGTCAGCACCATAGCCACCGCGTCCCGGGCCCGGCTTAGGAGTGGTTCGAGCACTTCGCTTTCAGCGGGGCTGAAACGGCTCAGCACATGATCCACAACACTGTCATCGGTTTCGGGGCGTCCGATGCCTATCCGAAGACGAACAAACCTGTCGTCTTCAAAAACCTCCATCAAAGATCGAATTCCTTTGTGTCCCCCATGCCCTCCTTTCTCTTTAACTTGAATTCTTCCAAAGTCCAGATCAATGTCGTCGTGGATAACCAGTATATCCTCGACGAATATACCAAAATGTTTGCAAAGTTCGAAGATTGGCGGTCCGCTTCGGTTCATGAAGGCCATCGGTTTGGCCAATATCGCCTCTTTTCCTTCGATCCGGCCCCTTCCGAATAGGCACTCAAAACGGTCTTCGGATATCGGGACGGAATACGCTTCAGCAAGTTTGTCTATGACCATGAATCCTGCGTTATGGCGCGTGTGTCGATAACTCGGGCCGGGATTGCCCAGCCCGGCCACCAATCGAACCCCCTCGGGCATGGCCGATTATTCTTCCGGTTCTTCTTCGCCGGCGGCGGATTCTTCGCCCTCTTCACCGGCCTCCAGGCCCTCTTCAACCTCTTCTTCACCTTCTTCGGGCAGTTCTTCCCGATGAGGCACGGATACGGTGACCACGGTGAAGTTGACCTCAGCCGGAAATTCCACCCCTTCGACCTCGATATCCTCGATGTGAACCGAATCTCCGATCTCCATATCGGTCACATCCACTATCACTGAATCGGGGATCTTATTGGGATAGCAGTAAGCTTCCAGTTCCCGCCGCACCACCTGAAGAATTCCGCCTTCCTCAACCCCTTTGGAGGAGCCGGTAGTGGTGACCGGAACGGTCACGTGAATCTTCCGATCCATGGAAATGGCATAGAAATCGGCATGAATCAGGGACCGGGATACCGGATGCACCTGCAATTCCTTCAGCATGGCCGAGTGGTTGGCTTGGCCGCCGTTTTCCACCACCAGGTTCACCAAAAGCTGGCTGCCCTTGCTTTTTTTGATGATGTTTTGAAGGTCATGGGCGCTGACGGACAGCTTGGTATTCTCTGTATCCGGCCCATACAAAATCACCGGGAGTTTGCCCTCCCGACGCAAGGTGCGGGCCGGACCATTGCCCGTTTCTTCTCTCAAAGACGCTTTTAATTCAACTAATTCCAAGATTTATCCTCCTTCAACCTAAAAAAACCGGGTTTTCTGTAAGAAACCCGGTTATCAATTTTTTACACAAACAGGGAGGTGACGGAATCACCCCGGTGACTTCGTATAATAGCTTCGCCGATCAGGGCGGATATGCTGAGTACTTTAATTTTATCGCATTGTCGGGCTTCGGGCCCCAGCGGAATGGTATCGGTGACCAACAGGCTTTTAAGCTCCGAATCGCTGATTCGACCCACGGCAGGCCCGGACAAGACCGGATGAGTACAACAGGCGTGTACCTCACGGGCGCCGTTTTTGATCAGAGCCCCGGCGGCTTCCGTCAAGGTGCCGGCGGTGTCCACCATGTCATCCAGAATCACCGCGGTTTTATCAGTAACGTTTCCGATGACCGCCATGGCTTTGGCTTCATTGGGGACATCCCGGCGTTTGTCGATAATGGCGAGTCCGGCGTTCAGCCGCTTTGCGAATGCCCGGGCCCGTTCCACGCCGCCCGCATCCGGTGATACGACGATCAGTTCATTTGTAAAATTTTTTCGAATGTAATCGAGAATGACCGGGGCGGCAAAAAGGTTGTCCACGGGTATATTGAAAAAACCCTGGATCTGAGCGGCATGAAGATCCATGGTAATCACCCGGTCGGCTCCGGCTTTGGTGACCATATCGGCCACTACCCGGGCGCTGATGGGCACACGGGGGGCGACTTTTTTATCCTGCCGGGCATAGCCGTAATAGGGGAGAACCGCGGTGATTCGACTGGCCGATGCCCGGTTGCAGGCATCCAGCATCAGAAGCAGCTCAACCAGATTGTCGTTGACCGGTGAACAGGTGGGTTGGATGACGAACACATCCCGGGATCGAATGTTTTCATAAATTTCGATCTGAATCTCTCCGTCGCTGAAGGTCTTGACTTTGGATCCCCCCATCGGGGTGTCGAGGTAGGTACAGATTTGATGGGCCAGATCGGGATTGGCGTTCCCCGAAAAGATCGTGATCTCCCGCATTCGCGTTCCGTTCTTGTAATTATAAGGCTGCACTGGTGATCCACTAATTTTGAAAATTGGCTGGGGCGGGAGGATTCGAACCTCCGAATGCAGGAACCAAAATCCTGTGTCTTACCGCTTGACGACGCCCCAGCAAAATTGTGGTGACTACCGACCTTCCCCGGACGGAAGGCTTCGGTTCTACAAAAGCATTTCAACCCGCACAGGGGTCCATCCCTTCACTCTGGAAAGAGCGGATTCGGCTTTTCGTGCCCGCGTTTCATCCGGGAACAGGCCGAATACGGTGGGCCCGCTGCCGGACATCAACGCACCCGCGGCGCCCTCATCTATGAGTGCCTGCTTGGCCGTTTCAATCTCCGGGTGCCAAGCCGAGGTTACCGTTTCCAGGTCATTGCACAGACAATCGACAGCATCCCATGCCTGTGCTTTAAGAAGAAGACTTTTATGTATTTTTCGGCATTTTGTCAATCCTAAATTCAGATTTTTATATATTCGGGCCGTGGACACGCTGAAATCGAACTCGATCAAGAGCACCGAATAGGGAATGATCCGTCCGTAAAATTCGAGTTTTTCACCGATGCCGGTGGCCAGGGTCGGACGCCGATATACGAAGAAAGGTACATCCGCTCCCAATGTGAGGCCCATCTCCATCAACCGGTCGGTTGTAAATGGTTCTCCGTGGTGCCGGTTCAATGCCGTCAATATCGCGGCCGCATTGCTGCTGCCGCCTCCGAGGCCCGCACCTACCGGAATGTGTTTATCGATGGAAATGGAAAGCGGATGTCGAATACCCGTTTCCCTGAAAAAAAGATCCGCGGCCCGATAAACCAGGTTGGTTTCGTCTTCGGGCACCCCGGGATGGGAACAAAACACCCTCAGCCCGCTTCCGGAAAAGGAAAGGGTGAGGGTGTCGTATAGAGAAACCGGGCACATCAGGGAAATTAATTCATGATATCCGTCCGCCCTTTTTCCGGTCACATGAAGAAACAGGTTGATCTTTGCCGGCGACAACAGGTCCAAATTCATGACAAAAGGTCACCCGCCGCGGCTATGATGCAAGTCGGCGGCGCGGGGTTCTCTTATTTGGTGATTTTCACAACCATGAATCCCCGATTGATCCTTCGAATAAACAGATTGATCGGTTCGCCTTCGTCCACCCCGTCTATGATCCGGCGAAAATCCTCGACGCTGCCGACCGGTTCATGATTGATTTCCTTGACGATGTCGCCGGCCATCAACCCGGCCGCTTCGGCCTTGCTGCCGGATTCGACATCCATGACCATGACCCCCTCTTTTTCGGAAATGCCGTAGCGTCGGGCGATCTCCGGAGAAATTTCGGACACCTGAATGCCCAGGCTTTCCTCTTCTTTCCGATCTTCGTCTTTTCGGGACAGAATCTTTTCTTCTTCCCGCCGGGCGATGGTGACCTCGAAGGTTTCCCGGTTCCCGTTTCGCAGCACTTTTACGGCGGTCTTCTGTCCGACGCTCAGACCGGCGACCAGACGGGTCAGATCCCGGGTGTCTTCAACGGGTCGGCCGTTCACCGAGACGATGATGTCCCGGGCTCGAATCCCGGCTTTTTCCGCCGGATCATCCTCGAACACCTCGGTCACCAATACCCCTTTTACTTCCTTGATCCCGTAGTATTCCGCAATTTCGGGGGTGATATCCTGGATCGCCACGCCGAGCCAGCCCCGGGTGACTTCTCCGCTCTCCTGAAGCTGATCGATAATGTCCTTGGCCAGGTTGATGGGGACCGCAAAGCCGATCCCCTGCCCGCTGGCGATGATGGCGGTGTTGATGCCCACCACCTCTCCCTTTGTGTTGAGAAGGGGGCCGCCGCTGTTGCCGGGGTTGATGGAGGCGTCGGTCTGGATGAAATCATCATAGGGTCCGGAACCGATCACCCGGCCCTTGGCGCTGACGATCCCCGCGGTGACCGTATGTTCGAGACCGAAGGGATTGCCCATGGCGACCACCCACTGGCCGATCTTTAGGGTGTCCGAATCGCCGAGTGTCACCACCGGCAGATCCGCATCCTGAGTGATTTTGATCAGGGCGATATCGGTATTGGGATCCCGGCCCACGATCTCGGCATCGTATTCTTGATCATTGCTCAGCCGGACCTGGATTTCATCCGCCCCTTCAATGACATGGTTATTGGTGACGATATATCCGGATTTGTCGATAACAAAGCCGGAGCCCAGGCTTCTTTGCTTAAACTCCCGTTCCGGATCACCGCCGAAAAAGCGTTCAAACATATCAAACGGATCTTCATCCCCGAAGGGGCCGCCGAAATGGCGAAAAACCCGCCCGCCGCCGGTGACGCTTTTTTCGGTTCGAATGTTGACCACGGAGGGGGTCACCTTTTCCGCGATGTCGCTGAAGCTCTCCGGTGCGGTTAAAGCCCGGGCGGGAAGAACGTGGGCCGAACTGATTGCCGAAAGGATCAGCAGGCAGGCCACTGAGATGACCCGAAAATAGGGTGGGATCGAAAGCATTCTTTTTCCCATGGTTGGTTTTCTCCTTAGCTGTGGACGCCCATTGTGCAACCACGTCGGTTTAGAAGCGGAAGCCTACCTCACTTCTCTGACATACATCAGCCGTAAATCATACAGGATGTGCTTGAGCATATCCTCTTCTTCTTTGGTCAGGTTCCCCCGGGTTTTCTGCTCCAGCATGCCTAGAATGTCGATGGTCTGCTTGGCCGCGGCGGTGTTTTTGGATTTCCGGCCGGTGGACGGATCTTCCAGCAGCCCCAAGTGAACCAGGGCCGAGGAATTGAGCGAGAAGATGAACATGGAAAAGTCCATCTTGGGAAGCTGGGGACCGCTGTCCTGCCGCTTGGCGGAGTCGTAATCCCGGGCCACCTCCTCGGCGCTTTTGCCTGTGTGAAGATCTCCCTTGGTATCTTTCTCTTCTGCCATGTCCTTTCCTCCCTCATGAGTCTTCAATGTAAAGGGTTTCCGACAATTCCCGTCCGGGCCGGATTTCGATGCCGTGCTGTAGGCTGGTGAAAAATTGGATTCGACAGTTCCGGTTTACAGCTCCAGGGGAATCACCGAGTTGACCAGGGGAAGGGCGCGAAGCTGTTCCACTACCTCCGGGGGGATGGGGGTATCGGTCCGCAGAAAAATGATGTTGCGATCCCCTTCTTCCTCCTGGCCGACCTGCATTCGGCCGATGTTGATCTTGTTGTCTCCCAGGGTACTGCCGATGCTGCCGATGGCGCCGGGAACGTCCTTGTTGTGGATGATCGCCGAATGGCCGTGGGGGATCATCTCCAGCCTGAAATTGTTGATCTTGACGATTCGGGGATCATTTTTGCCGAACACCGTGCCGTCCAGAGAGGTGCTCTTTTCCGGAGTTTTGGCCCGGACCCGAATCAGGTTGATATAATCCTCGGCATCCGCCTGCCGGGTCTCCGATACCTTGATACCCCGATCTTTTGCGATGATCGGGGCGTTGACCGAGTTGACCATGTCGCTGATCATGGGGGTCAGCAATCCTTTTAGAATCGCCGTGGAAATGGGGGAGAGATCCAGCCCCTGAAAATCGCCCATGTACTCGATGCCCACCTCTTCCACCGGCCCCTCGGACAGTTGGGCCATGAGACACCCCAGGCGGTCTCCCAGGGATAGATAGGGCCGCAGTTTTTCCAGCAATTCTCCGGTCACCGAGGGGGTGTTCACCGAGTTGATGACGGTGCCGGTGGTCAGATAGGCGATGATCTGTTCGGCCACCGCGATGGCTACATTGGCCTGGGCTTCCTGAGTGGAGGCCCCCAGATGCGGGGTGCAGATGAAGTTGTCCAGTTCAAACAGGGGGGATGCTTCCGGCGGTTCGGTTTCAAAGACATCCAGTGCCGCGCCGGCCACCTTGCCCGACTTCATGGCCTCGTACAGGTCCGCTTCATTGACGATGCCGCCCCGGGCGCAGTTGATGAATCGAACCCCATCTTTCATACGTTCGAAAACCGCTTTGTTGATGAACCCCTGGGTCTCCTTGAGTTTGGGCACATGCACGGTGATGTAATCGGCTCTTTTGAGCAGGTCATCCAGGGGCACGCTTTCAAAACCGGCCTTTTCGATCTGTTCGGAGGTGACATGGGGATCATGAATAATGACCTGCATCCTGAGCCCTTTGGCACGGTCTGCGACAATGGAACCGATTTTGCCGAAGCCGATGACCCCGAGGGTTTTATTGAAAATTTCCTGGCCCTGGAGCTTTTTCTTTTCCCACCGTCCGGATTTGAGGGTGGCGGTTCCCTGGGGAATGTTCCGGGTCAACGCCAGCATCATGGCCACCGCATGCTCGGCGGTGGTGATCACATTCCCGGTGGGGGTGTTCATCACCACCACGCCTCGTTTGGTGGCGGCGGGGATGTCCACATTGTCGAGGCCGATGCCGGCCCGGCCGACCACCTTCAGGTTGGAAGCCGCCTCCAGCAGGTCCTCTGTGACCTTGGTGGCGCTGCGGATCACCAGGGCATCATAAGGGCCGATGATCGATTTGAGTTCATCCGGGGAGAGCCCGGTCTTGACATCCACTTCAATTCCTTCCGCTTCCTGAAACATGCGAATTCCGACTTCGCCCAGATTGTCACTCACCAGAACCTTCATTGTACCGTCTCCTCAAAATCAGACACACAGAAATAGGCCGCTTTTTCAGGCAACCCCATTCACCGATAAAAAAAATTTTTCTAAACATATTTACGGAACCGCCGTTGTCAAGAATCGGGCGGTTTTATTTCCCGGCCGACGGGATTTCGTCTTCGGCCTGGGATCACCTTGATTTTACAGGAATAGAGGGTATAGTACAGGAGACCGGTGAAACCCTTTTTCACGTTTACTATCTTGAAAATCGGAGGGAGGAAAACAGATGATGACGATGGAACCCGGAAAGACCCGAATCGGATGGATCGGCACTGGGGTAATGGGCCGCCGAATGTGCCAGCATGTAATGGACCGCGGATTTTCCGCCACCGTCTACAACCGAACCCGGGACAAGGCCGGGCCGCTTCTAGATGCGGGGGCGGAATGGGCGGATTCACCCCGGGCGGTCGCTTCGGCTTCGGATGTGATCTTTACGATGGTCGGATTTCCGGAGGATGTCGAGGAGGTCTATTTCGGAGACCGGGGCGTTTTGGCGGGCGCCGCGTCCGGAAGTATTCTGGTGGATATGACCACCACCCGGCCCAGCCTGGCCAGGGAAATCGATCAAGCCGCCGCTCGACAGGGTGTCCATGCGGTGGATGCCCCGGTCTCCGGTGGAGATGTGGGGGCCCGGGAGGCCAAACTCTCCATCATGGTGGGCGGCGACCGCTCGGCGGTGGATGCGGTCATGCCGCTGTTTGAGATCATGGGACAAAAGATCGTCCATCAGGGAGCGGCGGGCAGCGGACAGGATACCAAGATGTGCAATCAGATCGTCATCGCCGGCACCATGATCGGGGTCTGCGAGTCGCTGCTTTACGGCTACCGGGCCGGATTGGATCTGGAGGTGATGCTCTCTTCCATCTCGGGCGGGGCCGCGGCCTGTTGGAGCCTGGACAATTTGGCCCCCCGGGTGCTGAGGCGGGAATTCGACTCCGGGTTTTTCGTCGAGCACTTCATAAAGGATATGGGGATCGCACTTCGGGAGGCCCGGCAGATGGGGATCGTTCTGCCCGGCCTGGCCCTGGTTCACCAGATGTATCTCTCGGTGGCGGCCAACGGCGGGCAGCGCCTGGGCACCCAGGCGCTGATGCGGGCCTTGGAACAGATGAGCAATGTTCACCCGGATTCAGAATAGCAGCTTTTCCGGCGGCCGTCGTTCGGGGACGTATTCATGGGGGATTTTGCCCTCATTCCATTCTCTGGATACGTAGAGGTTGCAATAGCAGCTCCCGTATTCCTCAACATCGGGGGCGCGATACACGCAGGGACAGATGATGTCTTTGTCGTGGTCCCGGTCCCCGGCGGCCAGCCGGCAGGGGCAGACCATGTAGCCGTAGCGCTCCTTGTTCGTGATCAGCCCCTCGAGCAGTTCCAGGGTCCGTTCTTTGTCCTGGTTGAAGTAGTATCCCTTGGCTTCCTGGATCTTCTTCAGTTGTTCATACAGTTTTTCAGCGTCCATATCAGAGTCCCAACGCCTCCTTGATTTCGTCTTCCTTGTATCCGACAATCACCGTGTCCCCGATGATGATGGTGGGGAAGGAGCATCTCGGGTTGAATTTTTTGACATCCTCGATGATGGCCTTGCGTTCGTCTCCGTCCAGCAGGTCCACATCGATAACATGGTATTTGATCGTGCATTCGTCCAGAAACTGCTTGGTCGCCTTGCAGTGGCTGCACGTGCTCAACCCGTACAACTGGACCTTGGCATCCTTTGCCGTACTGGTGTCCGTGTTGGCATTTTCTTTTTCGTCAGACATACCCTTCAGTCCTTTCCTCTTTTTTTGGCATTTCGATTGAAAACTCGAATGGGTTTAGTTTAAACCCATTTTCGACAGATATGCAAGGGTATTCGGGGCATTCCGTCGAGAATACGGGTTTTTACTAAGCGCCTTCAAATTCACCACGGTATCGATATCCTTCCAAATCGGCAGCAGATAGCAGCTGCGCCCGAGTGTTTTCAGAATATCCCGGGTTTGCTCCAGAACCGAGGGGGTGCTCCAGGAAATTTCTTTAAACACCTCCGGAATGAATGAGTCGGATCGAAAGCCGATCAGATAGTACCCCCCGTCTTCGGCCGGGCCGAGTACGACCGGATGCTCCCTCAGCCTGGAAAAAGCCTCCCGAAGGAACGCCGGCGGAAGATCCGGAATATCGGTTCCGATCAGCACCGCCCGGTCGAATCCGCGAGAAAAACAATTCCGAAAGGCATCGGCCATTCGCTCCCCCAGATCGCCGGCATGCTGAGGCATCAGCGGATGCCGATTTCCGAGCCAGCGGCGTATCGCCTTCGGATCATCCGGCGGGTCATGGCAGAGTATAATGGAAAGGCCGGTTTTTTCCAGGGTGGAGAGAATGTCCGAGACAAAGCATCGGTAAAGATCGATCCCGGTCCGGGGATTCAGGTCTTTGGAAAGCCGGGTTTTTACCCGGCCTATTTCAGGGGCTTTCAAGAAAAGAAGCACGCATGGATTTTCCATTCCAAAAATCCTCCTCACCATTTGCTGACTCCAAAGGGGGCGTCTTCAAAAGGTAAAGCGATTCGCGTAAGTTAGAATACCATCCGAACGCCGCCGGGGGATGAATCCCCCGGCTGAATCCGAAAAAGCCCGCTGAAGCGGGCTCGCCCCCGGGGGGAATTCGAGAGGGGGCAGCGCCCTTCAGGGTGCTTTCCGGGGTGAGCCGGGGGATTCATCCCCCGGCGGCGGGCATGGTTTTTTGATTTCGACAAACCGCCTATGACTTTCTCTCCGCCGCGCCAGGCGGGTACATCTATCAAGATTCAAACCCGTCTGTCGGCGTATCGAATACAATAGAACATACCAACCGGAGCGTCAAATCGACTTTCCGGAGGGGACATGTATATAAATAAGGAAGGGGAGATACAATTTTGTATTCTCCGGTCCTTTTTTCCGGGTAAATTTAAATTGAGGGAAAAAATTAAATTGCATGATATATAAGATGCTTAAGGTGAGAAAAGCCGGAATTTAATTTTTCTATCTTGACAGGCGGAGAAAAATTCTATAATTCCCTCTGCTGATTTTTATAAAATGCTTGAACAGGCCGCGCCCATCGGCGCCGGCTTTCCGAGGAAATTTTCAAGGAGAACTTATGGCACTTTTTTTCAAAGGTTCGGCCGGCGGCGGCACATTCCCCCGCGGGGTCCATCCGCCCGAATGGAAGACCTATTCCGAGGATGCGGCCATCGAGGTGGTTCCGCCGCCGCAGAAGGTCATGCTACCGCTGCTTCAGAATGTCGGCGCCCCCAGCAAGCCGATCGTCAAGCCCAAGACCATGGTCGCCTTCGCGGAAAAGGTCGCCGACGGGGGTGCATTCGTGTCTGCGCCGCTTCATGCCCCCATCGCCGGCAAGGTGTTGAAGACCGGGGTCACCACCCTGGCCAACGGCCGCCATGTCAGCGCCATTCCCATCAAGGCGGACGGGGAGCAGCTTTCCGGCCAAGCCCTCTATGATGAAATCCTCGGAGGAGAATGGCCCAAGGACGGTTTTGAAAAATACGACATCCAGGAGATCGTCGACGCCATTCAGGGAGCCGGCATCGTCGGGCTCGGCGGAGCCGCTTTTCCCACTCATGTGAAGTATGTCCCCAACGAGAAGAAGCCGATTCATACGGTCCTGATCAACGGATGCGAATGCGAACCCTATCTCACCTCCGATTACCGCCTCATGCTGGAAGCCCCTGAAGCCATCGTCAGCGGCGCATTGATCGCCGGCCGGGTCACCGGGGCCAAGGAGATCTTCATCGGCATCGAAGACAATAAACCCAAAGCGGTCGAAGCCCTGCGGAAGGCGGCGGCCGGCACCGCCATTCGGGTGGCTGTGCTCAAGACCAAATACCCCCAGGGCAGCGAAAAACAGCTGATCCTGGCCCTGACCGGCAAAGAGGTGCCGGTGGGCGGTCTGCCCCTGGATGTGGGCATCGCGGTGAGCAACGTGGGCACCGCCACGGCCATGGCCCGGGCCGTGCTTCGGGGAAAACCCCTGACCCATCGGGTGGTGACGGTGACCGGCGGCGGCATCAAAACCCCCAAGAACCTGCTGGCCCCGATCGGCATTCCCCTGGGGGAACTGATCGATTTTTGCGGCGGCCTCACTGATGACGCGGCCCGAATGATCTCCGGCGGCCCCATGATGGGGTTTTCCTTTACCGATCTCAATTCTCCGGTCACCAAGGGAACCAGCGGGGTCACCATTCTCACGGCGGCGGAGGTCAAAAAGGCCGAGGAGACCACCTGTGTCCGATGCGGCCGATGCGTGGACGTCTGCCCCATGAACCTGGTGCCGACCAAGCTGGCCCTGGCCTCCCGGCATAAGGACACTGAGCTGGCCAAACGGTACAACATCATGGCCTGTTTCGAGTGCGGCTCCTGTGCGTATATCTGTCCGGCCTCCATCCCGCTGGTTCAGCTGGTTCGAACCGGCAAGGCGGTAGTGATCGCCGACAGCAAAAAATAATTTCAATCCCTGTAAAGGCGAGGGATGAAACGGTGAGCCCTCGATAGGACAATTCTTATGGCGGAAAAGACACGACAATCTGAATCGGCTCCGGAGAAAGCGGCACCCGTGCTTCACGTGGCGCCTTCGCCCCATCTGTCCAGCACCGATCTGACCACCCGTCGCATGATGATCGATGTACTGATCGCACTGGCTCCGGTGGTCGCCATCGCGCTGTATGTTTTCCAGATGTATGCGGTCAAGCAGCTTTTGATCTGCGTGGGCAGCTGCCTGGCGGCGGAAGCCCTTTTCACCCGCATGCGGGGGGCCGAGCCAACCTTGAACGACTATTCGGTGTCGGTGACCGGGGTGATTCTGGCCCTGTCCCTTCCCGGCACCGCACCCTGGTACGTGGGCGTCATCGCATCATTCACGGCGGTGGGCATCGGCAAGACCCTGTTCGGCGGCCTGGGAATGAACATCTTCAACCCGGCCATGGTGGGCCGGGCTTTCGTGATGATCGCCTTCGCCACCGCTCTGGGGGCTTCGGGATATCATGACCCCGCCGGTACTGTGGATGCGGTCACCCGGGCCACCCCCATGGATGTTTTCAAGCAGAGCGGGGTGGTGGCGCCGCTGTGGGATCTCTTTTTCGGATTCACCAACGGCTCCCTCGGAGAGACCAGCGCCCTGGCCTGCATCATCGGCGGCATCTATCTCTGCTTCCGCCGAACCGCCTCCTGGGAAATTCCGGTGGGGGTGATCGGTTCGGTGGTGGTGCTGGCCGGCATCGGCAACCTTTTGAACCCGGGTTCCGAGTGGACGGTGCTGCACCACCTGGCCGGCGGATCGCTTCTGTTCGGCGCGTTTTTCATCGCCACCGATCCGGTCTCCAGCCCCTTGACCCCCAAAGGAAAACTGATCTTCGGTGCGGGCGTGGGGGCCCTGATTATGCTGCTTCGGGCCTACAGCGGATACCCCGAAGGGGTCATGTTCGCGGTGCTGCTGATGAATTCCGTTACTCCTCTTATTAATCGCTGGACCATTCCTCGGCCGTTAGGCGCCGTTACCGCATAACAGGATACCGATTATGAAACCGATACAGCCCATGGAACCCATGCCGCCCAGCATGATGGCGCGGCTGAAGGACAATAAGATCATACAGGCCTGGCTGGTCCTGATTCTGGCCATCTGCTTCGGCTCCTCCCTGGCCGGCATTCAGCTGACCCTGGGACCTCGAATCGAAGAGAACAAGATCAACGAGACCCGCGAAAAGGTGCCGGAACTGGTCCTGGGCGCGGCTCGGGCCCAAGAGCTGGCCAAAGCGGAAAAAACACTGGAGATTCAGCCGACCTCGGTGGCGGTGACCAAAAACGGCCGCCAGACCGCCTACTCGGTTCTGGAAGCCCGGGATCCTGAAACGGGCCGGATCGGCTGGGTGGTGAAGGCCGGCGGCCAAGGATATGCGGACAAAATCGAACTCCTTCTGGGGCTTGACCCGTCCGCGGAAGAAATCTCCGGTATCTTCGTTCTGGAGCAGAAGGAGACCCCCGGCCTCGGCAACAAGATCATCGAGGAAGACTGGCGCGGCCAGTTCATCGGCAGGCAGACCGACCGGCCCCTCGAAGTGGTCAAGGATAGAGCGGATGAAGAGAACGAAATCAGCGCCATCACCGGCGCCACCATCTCGTCCAGAGCCGTCACCACCATTGTCAACACCGCGGTCGCCGACCTCAAGGGAAAGCTCGCCGCTCAATAGCCGGAGGATACAACCATGCCCGATCAACCGACTTCCGCTGAACGATTCATCCAGGGGATCCTGCCGGAAAACCCGGTCTATCGCCAGCTCCTGGGGCTCTGCCCGACCCTGGCGGTGACCAACGGCATGCAGGCCGCCATCACCATGTCCGGGGCGGTCTTGTTCGTGCTGTTTTGCGCCAACGTCATCGTCAGCCTGATTCGAAACCTGCTCAAACCGCACCTGCGGATCGTTATCTTCACCCTCACCATCGCCACCTTCGTCACCATTGCGGACCGGTTTCTGGCCGCCTATGTGTACCAGATGAGCAAGGTGCTGGGTCCCTACATTCCCCTGATCATCGTCAACTGCCTCATCATCTGCCGGTGTGAGGTCTGTTCTTCGAAACAGAACGTGGTCGCCGCCGGCGCCGATGCGATCGGCCAGTCCATCGGTTTCGCTTTGGCCCTCTCCTCCATTGCGGCGGTTCGGGAGATTCTCGGCACCGGCCATTTCTTCGGCATTCGGGTGCTGCCCGAGGTCTGGCCCGACTGGGTCATCATGGTGCTGCCGCCCGGGGCTTTTCTCACCTTCGGGCTGCTGCTGGGGCTGATCAACTGGTACGGCACATACCGCGCTGAAAAAGCGGAGAGGGGGTAATAACCGATGGTCTATTTGGTGGATATTCTTCTGATCGGGATCGGCGCGGCGCTGATCAACAATTTCGTTCTCTACTATTTTGTGGGCATTTGCCCTTTCATCGGCGTTTCCCGCCGCATCGACACCGCCTTCGGCATGGGGTGCGCGGTGATCTTCGTCATCACCATCGCGGCCACTATCAGCTGGGCGATCACGACCTTCATTCTGATGCCCGGCGCACCCCTGACCACCTGGGCGGCGGGGCTGTTTGTGTCCAAGGAGGCGGCGGCTCGGATCGATCTTACAGTTTTAAGTTATATTGTTTATATTTTCGCCATCTCCTCCTCGGTCCAATTTGTGGAGATGTATGTGCGGAAATTTTTTCCGCCCCTGTACAAGGCATTGGGGGTTTTTCTGCCCTTGATCACCACCAACTGCGCCATTCTCTTCGCCTGTCTGGTGATCATGTCCAAAATCGTGGGTGTCGATAATCCCCAGGACGCCTGGGATCTGGGCCGGGCCCTCACCCTGGCCGTGGGCGGCGGCATCGGTTTCACCATCGCCATCGTGATCATGGCCGGGATTCGGGAAGAGCTGGACCTCTGCGATGTGCCCAAACCCTTTCAAGGGGCGGCCATCACCTTGATCGTGGCCGGTATTCTGGCCTTGGGATTTATGGGATTCACCGGGGTGGACACCGGCCTGAGAAACGCCCTGATGCCCGAGCAGACCGTCGCTTCGGCGCCGGCGGTTTCTCCCGAAGAGATGAAGTAAGCGTTTAATCATTTTTGGAATGAGAGGGTATATATGAATCTGGTAACCATCGGACTGTCCGCCTCCACCCTGCTGGGAATGGCGGTGGTGATCTGCTATATTCTGGGATGGGCCAACAAGGCCTTTCATGTGGAGGTCGACCCGCGAATCGACGCCATTAACGAGTGTCTGCCCGGCGCCAACTGCGGCGGGTGCGGCTATATCGGCTGCGGCGAATATGCCGAAGCGGTGGTGGTGGAGGGGGCCCCGCCCGACAAATGCCCGGTGGGCGGCACCGCCTGCGCCACGGCCGTGGCCGAAATCATGGGCGTCGAGGTGGGGGAGAGCCTGCCCCAGCGGCCCATCGTCCATTGCGGGGCCCATTACCATGAGCGGAAAGGGCTCAGCGAGTACCGGGGGGAAAGAACCTGCCGGGCCGCCAACCTGGTGGCCGGGATTCAGGGCTGCACTTACGGCTGCCTCGGTTTCGGCGACTGCGCCCGGGCTTGCAAATACGACGCCATCCATGTCATCGACGGGCTGGCTACGGTGGATTATGAAAAATGCATCGGGTGCGGGGCCTGCGGGCAGGTCTGCCCCCGCAACATCATCACCATCACTCCCTTCAAAGCATCCAAAATCCTGGCCGTGACCTGTTCCAACAAAGACAGCGGCAAAGACGTGATGGCGGTCTGCGAGGTCGGGTGTATCGGCTGCAAGGCTTGCTCCCGGATTTCTTCAGATCTCTTCCAGATGGATGAGGGGCTTTCCACCATCAATTACGAAAAATACAGCAAGGAATGCTCCCTGGATATCATGAAGGCCTGCGAAAAATGCCCCAAAGACCGCCTGGTCTTCGTGGGCAAACCCACCCGGAAAGAGATCGAGGCCACCGAACACGTGGATCTTCCCGACGTGGTGGAGCCCGACTTCAAGACGACCATCGACGATACCGAGTGGTGGGGATAACCGATTATGTAACACACCGCCTCCTTTCGGTTACTCACCGCTCCATTTCATACCCCGTCAGCCCCTTTGAGCTTTCGGGGTATTTTTTATGGAAGCGCAGCAATCGCCATCTCTCCCTTTTTTCGTTGAAATAAATTTTGTCTCGTTGTCTATTTTGATTCAGCCATGGTATGGTGATCCAAAACTGAACCGCCGGAAAGGAGGCGGTATGCATCATGAAAAAATCGAGTCGATGACGGAGGCGGAATACCTCGATCGCGAAAGGGTTGCTGAATATAAGAGCGAGTTCTTTAGCGGTGAGATGTTCGCCATGACCGGGGCTTCCCGGAACCACAACCTGATCGTCACCAACCTCATTCGAGAACTCAGCGGTCAGCTCAAAAAGACCCCTTGCCGGGTCTATCCTTCGGATATGCGCCTGAAGGTGGAGAAAACCGGTCTGTATACCTATCCCGATGTCATGGTGGTCTGCGGTGAACACCGCTTTGCCGATACGGAAAAAAGGGATACCCTGCTCAATCCGGACGTGATTGTGGAGGTTCTCTCCGATTCCACCGAAAAATACGATCGAGGGGACAAATTTGCCCATTACCGGCGGATCGACTCTTTGACGGAATACCTCCTGATTTCCCAGAAGAAGCCCAAAATCGAACGTTACTTCAAAAACAGCACCGGTTTGTGGACGCTGATGGAAACCGACGATAGCCGTTCGGAAATCCTGCTGGACAGCATCGGATGCACGCTTTCACTCGAAGAAATCTACGACAAAACCGATGTTTCCTGATTTGCTTTCAGGATTTCTATTCAAATCAAATGGTGTCAATTCGAGGAAAGCAGGTAGCAGAATGATCGGGAAGAGCCCCCGTTAAGTGGAAAAAGCCGGCATCGAAGTCCGCAGCGGAAAAACAGGAAGAGATGAGGAACGGACCGGATACGCAATGTCGGCCCGTTCCCATTAATCAGACTATTCGTTGTGGGACAAAAACCCGGCTTTGAAGAATTCCCGATTCAGCCGGGCGATGTTGATGATGGAGATTCCCTTGGGGCACTCGGCCTCGCATTCCCGCTCGTTGGAGCAGTTGCCGAAGCCGCAGGCGTCCATGGTGCGGACCATGGCCAGGGCGCGTTTGGCCGCCTCCAGCTTGCCCTGGGGCAGCAGGGCCAGGTGGGAGACATTGGCGCTCACGAACAGCATGGCCGAGGCGTTGGGGCAGGCCGCTACGCAGGCCCCGCACCCGATGCACTGGGCCGCATCCATGGCCCGTTCGGCGATTTCGCCGGAGATGGGGATGGCGTTGGCGTCCGGAGCTCCGCCGGCGTTCACCGAAATGAATCCGCCGGACTGAATCACCTTGTCCAGGGCGCCCCGGTCGACCATCAGGTCTTTCAAGACTTTGAAGGCCCGGGCCCGAAAGGGTTCGATGGCGATGGTGTCGCCATCTTTGAAGTGGCGCATGTGAAGCTGGCACAGGGTGGTCTTTTTTTCCTGGCCGTGGGGGCGGCCGTTGACCACGGAACCGCATTGACCGCAGATCCCTTCCCGACAATCGCTATCGAAGGCGATGGGCTCCTTGCCCTCCAGGGTCAGTTTTTCATTGAGCACATCCAGCATCTCCAGAAAAGACATGTCCGTGGAGATGTCATTGACCTCATAGGTTTCAAACCGGCCCTTGTCTTGTTGCCCGTTCTGACGCCAAACTTTGAGTGTCAAGTTGATATTCTGTGTCACTTGTAGCTCCTTTGTGTCAGTTTCACGTTCTCGAATTCCAGGTCTTCCTTGTGCAGAACCGGTTCCTCGCCCACCCCTTTCGATTCCCAGGCGGCGACGTAGCTGTAATTTTCGTCGTCCCGCCGGGCTTCGTTTTCGTCGGTCTGGTAGGCTTCGTTGAAATGGCCGCCGCAGGATTCCTGCCGATTCAGGGCGTCGATGATCATCAGTTCGCCGAATTCAAGGAAGTCGGCCACCCGTCCGGCCCGTTCCAGGCTCTGGTTGACATCTTTTTCCCGGCCCGGCACCCGCACGTTTTTCCAGAATTCTTCCCGAAGTTCCTGAATCATACCCCGGGCTTTTTCAAGGCCCTCGTTGTTCCGGGCCATGCCGCAGTATTCCCACATGATATGGCCGAGTTCCTTGTGGAAATCATCCACCGTCCGTTTGCCGTTGATGGAAAGGAGTTTGTCGGTCATCTCCTTGACTTTGGATTCCGACTCCCGAAAGGCCGGATGGTCGGTGGAGACCTTGTCGAGGGAATTGCCGGCCAGATACCCCCCGATGGTATAGGGGATGATGAAGTAGCCGTCGGCCAGCCCCTGCATCAGGGCGCTGGCCCCGAGGCGGTTGGCGCCGTGGTCGGAGAAGTTGGCCTCGCCCAGGGAGAAGAGCCCCGGCACGGTGGTCATCAGGTTGTAGTCGACCCACAGCCCGCCCATGGTATAGTGGACCGCCGGGTAGATCATCATGGGCGTTTCATAGGGATTGTCGCCGGTGATCTTTTCATACATTTCAAAGAGATTGCCGTATTTTCGCTGGATGACGTCCCGGCCGTCCCGCCGAATGGCGTCGGCGAAGTCGAGATAGACCGCCAAGCCGGTCTCGCCCACGCCTTTGCCCATGTCGCACTGCTCCTTGGCGTTTCGGGAGGCCACATCCCGGGGGACCAGGTTGCCGAAGCTGGGATACTTCCGCTCCAGGTAATAATCCCGATCCGATTCGGGGATTTCCGAGGGGTTCCGCTTGTCGCCGGGGGTTTTGGGCACCCAGACCCGGCCGTCGTTGCGCAGGCTTTCACTCATCAGGGTCAGCTTCGACTGATAGGTGCCGTGGACCGGAATGCAGGTGGGATGAATCTGGGTGAAGCAGGGGTTGGCGAAAAAGGCGCCCTTGCGGTAGGCTCGAAACGCCGCCGTGACATTGGAGTTCATGGCGTTGGTGGACAGAAAGAAAACGTTTCCATAGCCGCCGGTGGCCAGAACCACCGCATCGGCGGCGTATTTTTCGATTTCCCCGGTGACCAGGTTGCGGGTCACGATGCCCCGGGCCTGATCATTGACCAGGACCACATCCAGGAGCTCCCGGCGGGGAAACATCTCCACTTTTCCGGCCCCGATCTGCCGGCAGAGGGAACGGTAGGCCCCCAGCAGCAGCTGCTGTCCGGTCTGTCCCCGGGCATAGAAGGTTCGGGAGACCTGGGCGCCGCCGAAGGACCGGTTGGCCAGCTGGCCGCCGTATTCCCGGGCGAAGGGGACCCCCTGGGCCACGCACTGGTCGATGATGTTGTTGCTGATCTGGGCCAGGCGATAGACATTGGCTTCCCGGGCCCGGAAATCGCCGCCTTTGACGGTGTCGTAAAACAGCCGCCAGATGGAGTCGCCGTCGTTCTGATAGTTTTTGGCGGCATTGATGCCGCCCTGGGCTGCGATGCTGTGGGCCCGACGGGGGGAGTCCTGAATGCAGAAGTTTTTGACGTTGTAGCCTAGTTCGGCAAGGGTCGCCGCCGCGGACCCGCCGGCCAGCCCGGTTCCCACGACGATGATGTCGTATTTGCGTTTGTTGGCGGGATTGACGAGTTTGAGATCGAAACAGTGCTTGTCCCATTTGTCCTGAATGGGACCGCTGGGAATATTTCCATCCAACTGCATATCTGAAACCTCCTTATGAGATGAGCGATATAAATAGGGGGATAAAGCCGAATCCGATGGCGACGATCAGGCTGAAGAGCAGGCCGGCGGTCTGAATGGTCGGCATGTACTTGGGGTGATTGATGCCTAGGGTCTGAAAGGCGCTCCAGAATCCGTGGCTGACATGAATGCCCACGATGAAGACCGACGCGATATAGAGGAATACATATACCGGATTGGAAAAAGAAGCTGCCACGATGTCATAAACGGTCCGCCCGGTTTTATCCACAAAGGTGAAATCGAAGAGATGAAAAATCACGAAGGCCAGAATGATGAGTCCGGTATAGGGCATGGTGGCTGATCCGAGGGTACGTCCTCCGGCCTGTTTGTTGACTTCATAGCGATTGGGGCGGGCCTTGAAATTCTGATAGAAAAGGATAAGTCCCGTAAAAATATGGACGATCGCAAAGAAGATTAAACCCGATTCCATCAGTCGCAACGCAGGCTTCAGCGATTGGAGATGCCCCGCGTACGCATTAAAGGCGTCCGGGCCTACATAAATGGTCAGGTTGCCGATCAGGTGTCCGATCAGGAATAGAATAAAGACGAAACCCGTGATGGACATCATCAATTTTTTCCCGACGGAAGATCCCAAGGTGTTGATCAACCAGTTCATCATTTCCTCCGCTTCAAATGGTTTAAAGAAACGCTATGCAAAAAGTCGATCGATTTCCGAGCGAACGATCAATCGAAATTAAATCTTCTATTGCTTTCACTCCGGTCTGTCAATATAATTCTTCAGCCACCACGAATCCCATTCCGTCTCCATGATGCTTTGGGCAAGTCTCTGTCCTGTCTGCGTTTTTAAACGTGTCAACACCGGTGGAAGCCATTTTCGAGGGGGTTCGTGGCCGATGTCCGCAAGCGCTTTCAGATCGAGAATGAAGGCGATTTGATCGGCGTCATGGGCGAGACGGGCTTCCAGGGTAGCGGCTTCATTGTATTCCCGGATCAGGTCGGTGATGACGCCCCCGAACGGAATGTCCCGGGTCGCGTCTTCGACGGCTTTTTTTTCATCGCTTGAAACATAATTTTTCTGGACGTAATTGAGGTCCCCGGTTCTGGCTTCGGGGAGGTCGTGGATCAGACACATGGAAATCAGCCTTCCGCCGTCGGCCGTCGGTTCCATTTCTGCCATGGCAAATGCGATAAAGGTGATCATGAACGAATGCTCGGCAACCGATTCGCGGCCGGCGCCTAGAAAATGATAGCCGGAACGGGGGATTTCCTTCAACATTCTCGCTTCAAAAAAGAGGTGTGCAATTTTTTTCATGTTTTCTCCTGATGAGTGAATCCATTATATCGCGGCCTTCCGGCAATTCTCTTGAACAGGCCAAGGATGGGATTTCTAAAGTCTTGTATTTGTGATAAATTTAACAAAATAGCAGCACGATCTTCTCCATCAAATTTCTTGACACCATACCCTAGTTCGTATAGCCTATCAAATTTAAATCGAAGTTGATGGAAAATGAAAAGATCGGAGCGGGCTAATGGGTCGTGAAGGAATGAATATCTTTCATGTTGTCAGCGGTACCAGCTTTATGGTTCAATTCGTATTGCTGTTGCTGCTTTTTTTCTCGGTGACGTCGTGGGCGATTATTTTGATCAAATTTTTTTATCTCAGGAAGGCCTTCAAGGAATCTGATTATTTCACAGACATTTTTTGGGAAAGCCGGGACCTTTCGGTCGCATACAAGGAAGCCAAAATCATGGAGAGCAGCCCGCTGGCTCGTGTCTTCAGCATCGGGTATATGGAACTGAAAAAACTTCGGCAAAACGGACCCGGAGCGGCTCAGGCGGGAAACGCCAGTCTGGAGGACCGATTCAGCGGAATCGACAATGTTCAAAGATCACTCAGGCGGGCCATCAATACCGAAGTGACACGCATGACCCAAATGATTCCGTTCTTGGCGACAGCCGGAAATACAACCCCTTTTATAGGACTTTTCGGAACGGTCTGGGGGATTATGGAATCTTTTCACGGCATCGGCACTACCGGATCGGTGAGCCTGGCGGTTGTGGTGCCGGGGATTTCCGGAGCCCTGGTGACCACTGCCGCGGGATTGGCTGTGGCGATTCCCTCGGTGATCTTCTTCAATTATTTCATGCAACGCATCCGGCTTATGGAAACGGAGCTTCACAGCTTTTCTGCCGATTTTCTAAATATTATTGAAAGCGATATCATCCCATCTGGAGGGAAACGATAAAATGGCTATTGAAACCGGTAGCGATCGTCTCATGTCGGACATCAATGTAACGCCTTTCGTGGATGTCATGCTCGCGTTGCTGATTGTCTTTATGATTGCCGCCCCGATGATGGTTCAGGGGGTGGATGTATCACTTCCGCAGGCGGTCGCAAAGGCGCTTCCCGCGGAAACGGACCAGCTTATCATTAGTGTCAACAAGGAAGATCAGGTATACATCAACGAGGTTCAGGTCTCCCTTGATTCCCTGCGGGAAAAACTGATACATATTCTGGAGAATCGCACGGACCGGGAGGTCTATTTCAGGGCCGATCAGGCGATATCCTATGGGACGGCCATCCGGGTGATGTCCGAAATCAAAAGTGCCGGAGTCGAACGGCTGGGAATGGTGACCGAACCGCTCAAAGATCAGACTCCGGAGGAGGGGTTGAAAACCGCATCTTGATGAAAAACAGGACATATGAGGGGGTTTCACTGCTTCATGGACCTGAAAGAAGCGCCCGTCTGCTCTTCCTGTCATGTCTGTTCTCGATCTCTTTGCACGGCGTCTTTGTGGCGGTGTTCGTTTTTCTGACCCATTATACCCCCGATCAGAATCGATTCACACAATCTGTGATCAACGTCAACATGGTCACCCTGCCTTCGGAAGCGGAGCCTGTGGGCGGGGCCCAGCAACCGGAACCGGTGCCGGTGGAGGAACCGGCCGAGCCTCCCTCCGAGGTTCCACTGGTAACCGCGGAAGAGTCGGAGGTGCAGGTGGTTCGGGAAGAACCGGTGCCGCCGCCCGAACCCGCGGCGCCTCCCGAACCGGAGCCGATGGAAACGGAACCCCCGGAACCGGTACCGACGCCGGTCCCCCGGGACCGGGTCGTGATCGAAGACGCGCCCGAGCAGACGATTCCGCCGGAAAGGGTCGACCGGGAGACGGTGCCCCCGGAAGCGCCCATTCGAACCAAGCGGCCCCAGACCCGTAAGCCCGGAAAAGCCGTGGCCAAGGTGGTGGAGCCCGAAGAGGTCAGAACCGAGTCGATCAAGGATGCCATCAGCCGGGTTCGGGAAAAAGTGGCCAAGGAGATCGCTCGTGAGGGCGCTCAGCAACCCCGGGTGGCCCGCCCCGAATCGACCAGCCCGGAGCCTTCCGGAAAGACCGGTTCGGTGGGAAGAGGACCCGGCGGCGGGGTTCCGGGCGCCATCAGCGATGTTTATCGGGCCCAGCTGACCTATCAGGTCGAAAAGAACTGGGCCTTTCCGGAGCATCTGGCCGATACCCGGGGGGACCTGGTTACCGTGATCGTAGTCAACATTCTGCCCAGCGGCCATATCAAGGACGTCTGGTTCAAGGATCGGTCGGGAAACAGCTATCTGGATGATTCGGCCTACCGCGCGGTGATGAAATCGAACCCGCTGCCGCCGCTCCCCCAGGGATACAATGCCTATACCGTGGCGCTGGTGTTTACGCCCTCCGGACTGAACTAGGGAGGGGTCGACGCCGCCTGTATGTTCCATAATCAGGAAAATCGACGGGAAGGAGAATGACCCGGAAGGAAATTATGCAAATTTTTATCAAAATCTTGTTCTGCATGTGGCTACTCACCGGATCCTTGGCGGGAACCGCTCTGGCCCAGTACGATTACATCGATATTCGAAATCCCTCGATGCGGAAAATTCCGGTGGCCGTACCTCCGTTTCAGGTCATTCCCGAGGGAAGCGACATCGGGGTGCGCGGCGCGAAACTGATATCGCAGTATCTCGATTTTGCCGCCTATTTTAAAATCGTCGATCCGGCCGCCTTTCTGATCGATCCCAATCGGCCGATTCCGGACCCTGAAAACGTCGATTTCAACAACTGGACCCCCATCGGCGCCGAGCTTCTGATCACCGGAAATGCGATGGTTCAGGAGGATTTGATCGACCTGGAACTGCGACTTTTTGATCCCTTCAAGCAGAGCCTGCTTCTGGGGAAACGGTATAAGGGGTATGTTCGGGATCTCGAAAAGATCATCCGGCGGTTCTGCAGCGAAGTCATCTATCACCTCACCGGACACTGGGGGATTTTCGACAGCAAGATCGCCTTTATCTCCACCGGGACCGGCAACAAGGAGATCTATGTGTGCGATTTCGACGGGTCCAATGTGCGCCGGCTCACCACCTATGACTCCATCACCCTTAATCCGGCCTGGTCCTCCGACGGCAAATGGATGGCCTATACCTCATATGACAAAGGCCGGCCGGACCTCTACATTCAGAACCTGAGAGAGAACCGGGGCACCGTCGTCTCCAAGAAAGGCATCAATATCGCCCCTGCCTGGGTTCCCGACGGAACCGATCTTGCCGCGACCCTCTCGTTTTCAGGAGATCAGGAGATCTATCTGCTGAGTCGTGAGGGCCAGGTGATTCGGAAACTGACCGACCATTGGGGCATCGATACCTCGCCGACCTGGGCCCCCGACGGGAAACGGTTCGCTTTCGTCTCCAGCCGGTCCGGAACCCCCCAGATTCACATCCAGGACGTCGATACCGGCCGGGTGGAGCGGCTGACCTATCAGGGACGTTACAACACCCAGCCCAGCTGGTCCCCCAGAGGAGATCGCATCGTCTATTCCGCCATGGAGCGCGGGGAGATCAACATCCATGTGATCGATGTGGAAACCCGCACCCCGGTTCGGCTGACCTATAATTCCGGTAAAAACGAATCCCCCACCTGGTCGCCGGACGGCAGCCTGATCGCCTTCAGCACCACCCGGGAAGGGGGCGGGGAATACCGGTTGTATGTCATGACCGCATACGGGACCGATCAGCGGCGGCTGCTGGATATGCCCGGAGAGCAGACACAGCCCGCCTGGTCCCCCAGAATCACTGAATAGAAATAGGAACACAGCTGTTTGGGAGAAAGGGAGAATGTTAACCGATTTCGAGCGGAGAAATGATTTCTCCGCCCGCATACCAAAAAACAAGAGGAGGAGAATATGAAAGGCAGGCTGTGGATGGTGCTGATGATGGTGTTCATCTTGCCGGGGCTGCTGGCCACGGTATCCTGTGCCCCGAAAGGGCGGAAGGGGCCGACCGGTCCGGAGCCGTATGACCAGGCCGCGCCCCAGCGGCCCCAGCGGCAGGAACCGGTTCGACCCGATGGGCCGGAGGCCGGCGCCATCGATGAAGAGGAGCTGGCCCGGCGCCGAGCCGAAGAGGACCGCAGACGCGACATGCAGGCGTCTCGGGAGGCCTTTTTGAATGAACACATCTATTTTCCCTATGACAGCTCCGAACTGTCTCCACGGGCCCAGACCCAACTTCGGAACAAGGCCGACTGGTTGCGGAAAAACCCCGGTTTGACCGCCATCATCGAGGGCCACTGCGACGAACGGGGAACCACCGAGTACAACCTCGCCCTCGGAGACCGACGGGCCGAAAGCGTCAAGAGTTTTCTGGTCAATCTTGGGATTGCCCCCACCCGCCTGCTGACCATCAGCTACGGAGAAGAACGGCCCATCGACCCCGGGCATTCCGAAGCGGCCTGGGCCAAAAACCGGCGGGCCCAATTTGTATTCGAATAACAAACATCCGGCGGCCGGTTTTCTCCCCTTCGGGTAAACGGAACCGACCGCCGGAGGCGGTTTGCTTCTTTTTTCCGTCAACCATCATTGATTCGGGATAGGTATATGAAAATCATTCATTCCATTCCTTTTTTCGTTCTGCTCATCGGGATCGGCGGATGTGCGCCGAGAAGCGACGTCCGAATGCTGGAAGACCGTGTCATCGCCCTGGAGAGAAGAAATCTCGAGCTTCGGCAGCAGACCGCCGCGGCTGAACAGGAAAAGAGTCAGCTCAGGTCCCAACTGCAGAATTACGGTACGACCCTGGATGAAAAAGAGCAGGACCTGAGATCCCAGTCCGCCGGCCTTACCGCGACCCTCGACCGAATCCGAAACGAACTTCAGGCGTTGCGGGGCAAGCTTGAGGAGACCAACTATCAGACCGATCAGCGCCTCAGAGCTATTGAGGGGACCGTGGCCGCCAATTCGAATCGCCTGGAAACGATAGAGGAGCAACTGGGAATCGAATCTTCCCGGGGGCAGGGGGGGCGATACCGGCCTTCGGCCGACACCTCGACCGACCGAAGCGGCTCCGCCCCGGCCCGAGCCCGTCCTGCCCCCCAGCCGTCTGCATCTCCGGCTTCGGAAAACGAACTCTATCTGGAGGCCAAACAGGCCTTTGACCGGGGGGACTTCGATGAGGCCCTGGAAGGATTCCGAACTTTGTTGCGGGAATATCCCGATGCCCAATATGCGGACAACTCGCAGTTCTGGATCGGTGAAATCTTTTATCGACAACAGGAGTATGAAAATGCGATTCTGGAGTATCAGACGGTCATTGAAAAATACCCCCGGGGAAACAAGGTGCGGGCCTCTCTGCTCAAACAGGGGTTCGCCTTTTCCAATCTGGGGGACCTGGCCAATGCCCGGTTGATCTTGCAGGATCTGATCGATAAATATCCGGATTCCAGTGAATCCAAGATCGCCCGACAAAAATTGAAAGCATTATAAGGCAAACCCGGGAAGACAATTTTGAATTCCGGTCCGGGCACATGAAGGTGGTGGGGGTGGACCCGGGGCTGGCCGCCACCGGGGTGGGGGTGGTGTCGGGCCGGGGAATGAAGGTGAATTCTTTCGCCTTCGGCAGCATCTATACCGCAAAAGAAGGCGACCTGCCGAGCCGCTTGGATCGCATCTTTTCCAAGCTGCGGGCCGTTCTGGAAGATGAAAAACCGGATCTTATGGTGGTGGAGGATATCTTCTCTCTGAAAAAATATCCGAAATCCGGCATTACCCTGGGAAAGGTCACCGGGGTGATCCTGCTGGCCGGGTACCAAACGGGGCTGTCGGTTCGGGAGGTCCCGGTCCGGGAGGCCAAACAGGTATTGACCGGCAATGGAAACGCAGGCAAGGACCAGTTGGAAAAAGCGGTTCGGCACATCCTCAAATCCCCGGTGCCGATTCGCCCCTATCATGCCTCCGACGCCTTGGCTATGGCGCTCATCGGGGTTTTTCGATTTTCAGTCTGCTGATACCCGCCCATGGAGTTCACTCAGCCGGTGGCTTATTGCCAAACGGAAATACCGCCGGTTATCGTTAATCAGATCAGACATAAATGATCGGATATCTTGAAGGAAAAATTCTGAAGAAAGGGGAGGAACGAATTCTCCTCCTCTGCAATCAGGTCGGGTATGAAGTTCTGTTGCCGGGATTTGTGATGGAAACCCTTCGGGCAAAAATGCCGGGGGATACCATATCCCTCTACATCCATTATCAGCAGACCGAACGGCAGCCGACTCCGGTACTGATCGGGTTTAATTCCGAGCTTGAAAAAGCCTTCTTTCATCTCTTTATCACGGTGGAGGCCATCGGACCTCTCAAGGCGGTCAAGGCCCTGAACCTCTCCATGGACCGGGTGGCCGAGGCCATCGAATCCAAGGATGCCGATACCCTCAAAAACTTGAAAGGGATCGGCGCCAGAACCGCCCAGAAGATCATCGCCACCCTCAGCGGCCGAATGGCCTCCTTTCTTTCAGAGCCGCGCAAACAGGCGGCGCCGGTCGCCGAATCCGAAGATTTTATTCTGCCGGTTCAGGATGTCCTGGTGGAGCAGTTGGGCCACAAGCCGGCGGATGCCAAACGGATGATCGCCGAGGCTCTGGAACGGAACTCTGGTATTTCCAGTCCCGAAGCCCTTTTTGAAGAAATTTATCGGGGGGATATGGCCCATTGAAAGCGGCCTCCAACGGATGACCCATGGCCAATGATATTTTGAAATTCAACTCCGAAATCCAGGGCATCGTCTCCCGGGAATCTCAACCCGAAGACGGGGACCCCGAGATCCTATCCCTTCGGCCCGAACGGCTCTCCGATTATGTGGGGCAGCCGGAGGTGGTGGAGACACTGGAGATCGCCATTGTAGCCGCAAAAAACCGCGGGGAGCCCCTGGATCATGTCATCTTCCACGGTCCGCCGGGGTTGGGAAAGACCACCCTGGCCCATATCATCGCCCGGGAGATGGGCGGCGCCCTCACCGTCACTTCCGGCCCGGCGCTTGAAAAGGGCGGGGACCTGATCGGGATTCTGACCCACCTGGAGGAAGGGGATGTGCTGTTCGTGGATGAAATTCACCGCACTCCCAAGGTGGTGGAAGAGTTTCTCTATCCGGCGATGGAGGATTTCGCCGTCGACTTCGTGTTCGACAAGGGGATTCATGCCCGAAGCCATCGGTTTCGGTTGAAGCGGTTCACCCTGGTGGGGGCCACAACCCGGGTGGGACTTCTCTCCGCTCCGCTTCGGGATCGCTTCGGCATCTTCAGAAGCCTCGATTTTTACGATGAAGCCGATCTGGTCCGGATTACCCGACGGTCGGCGGCCCTGCTCGACATCGAAGTCGACGACGACGGGGCCCGGGAGCTGTCGCGCCGGTCCCGAGGAACGCCCAGAATCGTCAACCGGCTTTTGAAACGGGTACGGGATTATGCTCAGGTTCGTGCGGACGGGCTCATCTCCCGCACCATCGTGGAAGCGGCGCTGGCTCTGGAAGGGGTGGACGAACGGGGGCTTACCGATCTGGACCGGCGTTATCTGAAAACCATCATTCGATTCTACAAGGGCGGTCCTGTGGGCATCGAGGCCATTGCGGCCACCCTACAGGAAGAGACCGATACGCTGGTGGATGTGGTGGAGCCTTTTCTGCTCAAAACCGGCCTGATCACCCGCACCTCTTCAGGCAGAAAGGCCTCGGAAGCCGCCTATCAACACCTCTCCCTTCCCTTTCATCAGCAGGACCCGCTCTTCGGGGGCCGGTAAGTTTAACTGAGGCGTTTTTATGCCGTGTATCAGCCTCACCACCGATTTCGGTTTGTCGGATGAGTATGTGGGCGTCATGAAGGGGACGATTCTGTCGGTCAACCCGAATGCGACGATGATCGACATCACCCACCAGGTCGATCCTCAGGATGTTCTCCAAGCCGCCGGTCTCATTCGGTCGGCCTACCGATACTTTCCGGCAGGAACGGTTCATCTGGTGGTGGTGGATCCGGGGGTCGGCACCGGCCGTCCTATTCTGGCCGCCGAAGGGGGCGGCCATCGGTTTGTCGCGCCGGACAACGGCATTCTTGCGCCATTGCGGCAAGACGGGGTGATCCAGAACCTTCACCGGGTGGAAAATGGGGATTATTTTCTGCACCCGGTCAGCAGCACCTTTCACGGCAGAGACATCTTTGCACCGGTGGCGGCTCACTTATCCGCGGGGCTTTCACCGGCGGCGCTCGGTCCGGCCATCCCGTCGGCGGAAATGGCCGGCCTCGATCTGCCGACCCCGACATCCTCCGCTTCCGGTGATCTGGTGGGGGCCGTTCTTTTCATCGACCATTTCGGAAATCTGATCACCAATATCGATACCGAACATCTGGAAAAATGGCGGAATTCGGCCCGTCGAGAGAAACTGATGATAAAAATCGGGAACCATCGCATTCAGGGCCTTTCCCCCAGTTACGAAAGCGCCGGATTTCAAAAACCCCTTGCCATCATCGGCAGTCGAGGGTATCTTGAGATCGCCGTCAACCGGGGCAATGCCCGTCAAGTGCTGGGGGCCGGGAAACGGGACAGGGTCAGGATCAGCAAAACCGAATAAACATTGTGCAGGAGGAGTGATTGCGTCGCTGTAAAAATCATCTTTGTAAAAAGTGTCGGTATATGAAGATCGGGGCGGGGTTTGTCGGCCGAATGATTTTGATATTAATGGTAAGCCTCATCGACGTGTCCGCCCAGGCTTCCCCATCGCCGGGACCGGAGACGGACCTGCTGCCGGATGTCTTCGTCCCTTTTGATCCGGAGAATGGACCGGAATATGTACTGGTGGTGGAAAAAGAGACCCAGTCGCTGTTTTTGTATGAAATCGCCAGCGCCCCCAAGAAAATCTCTCAATGGATATGTTCCACGGGTAAGCAGGTCGGCGCCAAAACCCGATCCGGTGACGGGAAAACCCCTGAGGGGGTCTATTTTTTCACCCGGGTCTATCAGGACAAAGAGCTTTCTCCCATCTACGGGGTTCGGGCCTTTCCCACCGACTATCCCAACCTGCTGGACCGTCTGGCCGAGCGCACCGGCAGCGCCATCTGGCTGCATGGGACCAATAAGCCGCTGAAAGCAAGAGATTCCAACGGGTGTATCACCTTGGAAAACAACGACCTGGAAGCGGTTGAAAAATACATCGCTCTCAACCGCACCCCCATCGTGATCGTCGACAAACTCAATTTTGAGGCCTTTGAACCCAAAACCGCGCTCAAGGAAGCGGTTCTTGAGGTGGTGGACCAATGGATCGAGGCGGTGGACCACGGCACCTATCATGACTATGTCCGACTCTATGATCCCGATTATGTACCCGAGATCGCCTGGTGGTCGGACTGGTACAAGGTTAAAAAACGACTGAAAGAAGCCGAATCCGACCTGAGAGTGGGGGGGCGAAATATCGCCATCTACAAACACAAAACAGTGATGGTGGTCCTCTTTGATCAATACCTGGACTTTGGGGATCGCGAAATTCCGGTGGGAACCAAAAAACTGTTCCTGTCGGACAAGGGAGAGGGGCTTCGCATTATCGGCGACAGTTATCAGCCCCTTCCCGATGAATATTCCGGGCCCGGTGAGGAAAACCCTTTGATTCTGGCGTCACGAGATCTGCGGGTTCGAGGCGCCGACGAAGCCGAAATCGAACAAATGGTGGATGAGTGGTTGAAAGCCTGGTCCTCTATGGACATCGAAGATTACGGCTCCTTTTATGCCAGCGATTTTCGGTCCCAGGGAATGAACAAAGCCGGATGGCTCGATTATAAAAAGCGCCTGAATCGCAAGTACGACTATATCCGGGTGACTCAAAAAAATCTTCAAACCGAGCAGGGAGAGAATCAAACCAAAGTCACCTTTGTCCAGAATTACGAATCCAGCGGGTTTAAAGCGTCCGGAATGAAAACACTGCTTCTCAAACGGGAAAAGGGTGAATGGAAGATATACAGAGAAACTTGGAGCAAGATGTGATCTGGAGTGAGACGTGAATCGATCCACCGTACCCCAGCCGGAAAAAAGAAAAGAAAGCTGGACCCTGTTGCTGGTTTCCGAAACCGGCAAGACCATTCGCATCAAATGGTTCAAGGGTCTGGCGGTGATCAGTCTGGTGTTGCTTGTCGGCGCCGTGACCGCGGCCGGTACCTTTTACTATTTGTATGAAGCCGAAACCCGAGAGAACCGGTGGCTGCGAAGCGCCGCCAGGGGTGAAACACCGGTGACCACGGCGGCGGCGGTCGAGGCTTCCGAGTCCGAGAAGGAAACCCGGCTGAAGCCGGTCGAGGCCCCCTCCGGGAAATCCGAAACCGCCGAAAATACCACCCGGTCTGAACGGAAGGAGACACCGGAAAACGGTTCGGTTGAATCCGAAAAAACTTCCCAAGAAACATCCTTCGAAACGATCCTGGCCATCAAACCGGAAACGCCCGACCCATCGGTTGCCGAGACACGGAAAAAAGGCCCTTCCTTTCTGGTGCCCGCTTCCGAATTGGAGAAAGGGTCGGCGGATCAGGAAAATCGAAAACCTCTTCGGGTGGCCATCGAGGATTTCGAATATTCCAACGGGGATCGGAAAAACGTCTATGTTCGATACAAAATCAAAAACACCGCCTCCCGGTCCCAGCCGGTCTCCGGCCATGCCGTCGTGGTGCTGGAAGGAGAGGACCGGGGCAAGCCGAAATGGCTGGCTCTGCCGGAGGTCCATCTGGTATCGGGTATGCCCACCGGCCAGGAGGAAGGACAGTCGTTTTCCATCGCCAATTATAAATTCATGAGGTTCCGACCCGAGGGGCGGCATGATCCGGACCAGTTCAGCAAAGCCAGTGTGTTTGTATTCGATGAAGGGGGGGAGCTTCTGCTGAAGGAGGTCAAAAACCTGACCGAAACGCCGGATTCGGATGCCGGATAGAACTGCAACCCCTGTCGATTCCAATGCGAAATCCAGTTAATTTCCGGGAGACCTGCCGTGGCAAAAAAAGTTGAAAATTTTTCTATTCTGGACACCGGATTAACGGTGGAGGGCACCCTGTCCTGCACCGGCAAAATGTTGATTAAAGGGACGGTGAAGGGAACTCTGGACGGCCAGTTCATCACCATCGGAGAAGAAGGGGCGGTCTATGCCGATACCAAGGCCGATCATATCACTGTGGGGGGTCGGTTCGAAGGCGAATTGGAGGTGGCGGATAAATTGGTGGTGCTGGCGACCGGCAGCTGTGAAGGGGATGTGAAATGCAAAGACCTGATCGTCGAACAGGGGGGCGTTCTCAATGCCAAGGTGACCCGAATCTCCGTTCCGGAACCCGCACCCGTCAAAAAGAAATTCGCGCCGTTTAAGAAAAGCGGTGCAAAAGCCTGATCAGGCGGATTCCCACTCGAATACGACCCGCAGGGGGAAATGATCCGAGGGATAGACCCCGTCGATGGAATCTTGAACGATATGTGCCGATTGAGGGCGAAGGTTTCCCCGATATAAAATCCAGTCGATATGATCCCCGGTTCCGGAACCGGTGAATCCGTGATGGGTCGCCGGAAATTCCGGTTCAAATGTATTGATGAAGCCGGCCTTCTCCGGCGAATCCCGACCGGCTTCACCCCCTGTAAACACTGCATGAGCGGGTCCGGCGGGGGAGGCGTTAAAGTCCCCGGTGAGTAGGGTCGGACAGTTCCGAGAAAGCCTCGAAAGTCGGTCCAGGATCAACCGGGCGCCTCGCATCTGAACGTCCGCATCAAAATCGAAATGGGTGTTGCCGCAGGCAATCTCCCGGTTTTCCGAGCGAAACCGACCCAGAACGCACTGCCGGGGCCACCGGCTCTTGCGGAACCGGCTGGGGATATCCGGGGTGGGGCTCAGAAAAAAATAGTCCGAGTCGATCAGCCGCCATCCCCTGCGATAAAACAGAATGTTGTTCTGCCAGAAGGCGGGGGCCGGACGGCGCCGGCCGATATAACGGTGGTCGGGCAGCAGGGCCTTGAGATCCGCCAACTGGAAATCATTGACTTCCTGAAAGGCCATGAAATCGGCTTCGTATTCCCTGAAAAGCGACGGGAAGACCTTCTTGCGGTACTGCCACCCATTGGGGCCGTCTTCGGCCAGGCCGAAACGAAGATTCAGGGTGAACACCGAGACGCCGGACGATGCATTCGCGGAAGGAGTCGTCATATTCGATATCAGCTTCCGATCTCGAAATGACGAATATGATCCGCCAGATCATTCGGATGGGTTTGTTGGAAATCGGCAAAAGTGACATCCCGAAATTCCAACCCGGTGTTTCGGCGGATATGTTCAAAAATTCCTAAGTAATTCTCCAGAATGCGTTCCCGCCAGTTCAGACCGAGTCGATGGGCCATGGACCGGATGGCTTCTTTTTCACCCTCGATTTCCAGGAAATCGCCGAAGGGAAGGGTGTCGACGCAGATCTCCAGCCCTTTGTAGGTGAAGGTTTCCCGTTGCTTTTCATAGGTCTGTTCAACATGGTAGCCGAGGGATTCCAGAATCCGGACCATGACCTCGAAATCACTCACCTCCACTTCCAGTTCCCGGTACATTTTAAATTGCCGGTCGTCTTCTTCGGGTGACCCGCCGGGGAGCGATTTAAAGGTGAGGCGGTTTCGGGAATCCCGTCGCAGGCGAAGCAGGGAACCATTCCGGAAAAGGCTCTGATTCTGATCTTCGAACCGAAGGTTGATTTCAAACCATCTGCCCTGTGAAACGGCCCCGATTTCCTTCATCCGGCGGCGAATCGGTTCCAAATCCGATATATAAAACTTGACTTCGATTTCCAAATCTGTCATATAAACATATTTCCATTTGAAATCATGTTGTTGCAGGAATGCACATCATGATTTTGTTTTTAAGGACCGGGCCTTCCCAAAGGGCCGAGCTTTTCGGGCACAATTTAGTAGAGACATGAAGGGCTGTCAATCCGATTCTCCGGCGGCTGAGCCCCGCAGCGGCGGTTTGTTTTTGGGTTGACATTTATTTTATATTTGTTTAAAAAACCAAATTTTCTTTGAGGACAGGAGTGTGGAACGGTGAAGAAATATACATACAGTGCAAAGCAGTCCGACAATGCCGGTAAATGGTATGTGATCGACGCGGAAGGGCTTGTTCTGGGTCGACTGGCCAGCCGGGTGGCGTCTCACCTGAGGGGCAAACTCAACCCCCTGTATACCCCTTCCGTAGACATGGGAGACAATGTCATCGTGATCAATGCGGATAAGGTGGTGCTGACCGGCAGAAAAATGGATCAGAAATGTTACTATCATCACAGCGGGTATGTCGGCGGGCTGAAGACGGTTCCCATCAAGGATCTGATGAAGAAAAAGCCGGAGGATGTGGTCCGTTTTGCCGTGCGCGGCATGCTGCCCAAAAATCGGCTCGGGCGCAAAATATTCAAAAAGCTGAAGGTCTACACCGGGGATACGCATCCGCACGATGCGCAGCAACCCGAAGTGCTAACGATTCAATAGAGAATAAACATCGAGGAAATTCATGGAGAACGAATATTACGCAACAGGAAGGCGCAAGACATCGGTGGCCAGAACCTGGTTGACCCCGGGAAACGGAGAAATCCTCATCAACAACCGCACCGTGGATGACTATTTCCCCATCGAGTCGGCCAAGATCATCATGACCCAGCCTCTGACCCTGACCAATAATGCGGGGTCCTTCGATGTTCGCATAACGGTCAACGGCGGCGGCATCTCCGGTCAGGTGGGCGCCATTCGACACGGCATCACC
The DNA here is from genome assembly GCA_046541495.1 of Desulfococcaceae bacterium. GTDB lineage: Bacteria > Desulfobacterota > Desulfobacteria > Desulfobacterales > Desulfococcaceae > JAABSQ01. The sequence continues at coordinate 270 of JBKHDE010000001.1, read as the reverse complement.
CGGGCCCTGATTCAAGCCGATCCCGACCTTCGAACCGTGCTGAAAAAAGCGGGCTTCGTGAAACGAGATCCGCGGGTCAAAGAGCGAAAGAAGTACGGCCAGAAAGGGGCCCGAGCGCGGTTTCAGTTTTCGAAACGGTAAACCCTTTTCTTTCCCCGTCCGTTTTCAGAAGAGAACAGGATGTGCGATCCGCATCCTGTTCCCTTCCTGTTTTTTCAGTCAGTCAGTCAGTCAGTCAGTCATTCATTCCATACCGGCTTCCGCTTTTCC